>DASWYM010000430.1:0-3952 GCA_036404975.1 Chitinophagaceae bacterium | reverse complement strand
AAATAGGATTCGAGGAAGTTCTCCGACAGGGTGGGGATAAAAGGTGCCCGCGGGAGGGTCATCTCCAGGAAGCCGCCCTGGAAGGTATTAAAGAAGGGATCGGTGGAGCCCCTGCGGTCGGCACCCCAGCGGTCGGTAATGGTCTTTTGCTGCTCGGAGCCCACAAAGGCGTTCAGGTTGTGGCTGGCAGCCAGCGTGGTGGTATAGGAGAGCACGTTTTGCCAGTTCCAGCGGCGGGGGCGCTGGATGGTGTTGCCCACGGCACCGGCGTATTGGGTACCGTCGCCGTGCAAGGGGTTGAGGTAGTCCTCGTTCTGCACCGTCAGGTTGTCGATGCCGTAGAGGGTCTTGAAGGAGAGCCCTTTCAACAGGTTGACCTGCCCGTATACGTTGCCCAGCACCCGTTCGTTCTTCGACTCGAAGCGGTTCTGGTCCAGGACGAGCACCGGGTTGGTAAAGTTGAGCACCGACTTGTTATTGCCGTAGCCGATGGTGTTGTTGCCGCTGATGTTGTAGGAGCCGTCGTTGTTGTAGGGTCCCACGTTGGGTGCCAGCACGATGCCCAGGCGGGCAGCGCCCGAGGTATTGAACGAAGCACCAGTGGAGCCGGTGTTCAGCCCTGAGATCTCCGAGGAGGTGTACGAGAAGGTGCCGCCGATGGACAGCCAGTTGCTCACCTTGTGGTTGAGTGTAAAGCGGCCGGTGGCGCGCTGGAAGCTGTTCTTGCGGAACATGCCTTCCTGGTCGGAGAAGCCGGTGGACAAGTAGTAGTTGGTGGTTTCATTGGCCCCGCCCACACTGAGGCTGTGGTTCTGGGCAAAGCCGGTGCGGTAGATATGATCGTACCAGCGCGTGTCCACCAGGTTGCCCGCCGCATCGGTCATCGTGTAGAAGCCGCGGGTGGTGCCGTTGGGCGGGGTGCCGGCATTGGATAGTCCCTCATTTTTCAGGTCGGTGAATTGCTGGGCATCGAGCACGTCCACCAGGTTGTAGGCATTGGTCCAGCCGGCCCAGCCATCGTAGGTGACGCGGGCCTTGCCGGCACGGCCTTTCTTGGTGGTGATCTGGATAACGCCCGCGGCGGCCCGGGAGCCGTAGATGGCCGCCGCCGAGGCATCCTTGAGCACTTCGATGCTTTCGATATCGGAAGGATTAATATCCCCCAGCACGTTGTTGGCCGTGGTGCCCGAGCCAAAGTCGCCGGTAAAGGCCGGCACCCCGTCGATCACGACCAGGGGATAGGAACTCAAGGAAATGGAGTTGACCCCACGCACGCGGATGATGGGGGCGTTGCCGATCACCCCGTTGGGGATGGAGATGTTCACCCCCGTGGCGCGGCCGGAAAGGCCCTGTTCAAAGCTTTGCACCGGTTGGTCGCGCAGCTTGGTGCCGGAGATTTGCGACAGGGAGCCGGTCACTTCGCCGCGGCGCTGGGTGCCATAGCCCACCACCACCACTTCCTGAAGGGCCTGGTCCTGGGGCTGTAGCGAGATGTTGTAGGTGGCGGTGCTCTCCAGGGCCACTTCGCGGGCCTCCATGCCCACGGCCGTCACGAGCAGCGTGCGGGCCGTGGAAGGCACGCTGAGCGAGAAGGTGCCGTCGTCGGCCGTGGTGGTACCCGCAGTGCCGCCCTTTACCAGCACCGATACCCGGGCCAGCGGGAAGCCCCGCTCATCGGTGATCCGCCCGGTGATGGTGCGGTTCTGGGCAACAAGAAAGGTAGTGAAAAGGATGGCGAGCAGCAGTAGTAGAACCTTTTTCATGCTGTGGATGTTTCTGGCAAGACAAGAAAACCCCGCTTTTCTATTTTGTTTTTATCCGCCTTTCTTCCCAGTCGTGAAGATTGACCCCCAAGGACGCAAAATGGGGAACCGAATTGGTTTAGCAGGGGGGCTGAACCGGGAAGAATTGTGGAACAGGAGAGGGAGTTGGGGCACTGGCCGCCGGGGAACAGGATTTCGTCGAAAAGGGGCTCCCGCCGACAGCAGGCAGGCGCAATTATTGATACGCAAGGTTAATCGGAGGAAGGACTGAAAAAAAGGAAAGGGGATAAAAAATATTCAGGATCACGCAACGTTTAGGAAGGACTTTTTATCTAATTCTGGGAGCTTTCAGCCGCCCCTCTACATATAGAGCCATTTCACATGAGTATTTATTTTTCTAAGATCATCAAGGCAGGTGACCGCCAGCGGGAATTTAACTTTACCCAGGTAACGAACAACCCGGAATCCGGTTATGCAGTGGACGTTCCCGACGACCGCGGCGAGCGCATTTATTTTCACCTCTTCCGCAACGACAACGGCCAGTGGACCACCCCTTCCGAAGGACTGCCCCCCTGGATCTATGGCGCCACCACCGCATTCAGTGCTGCCATCGAGGAACACAAGAGCGAGCGGGCCACTGTCCGGGTGTAGAGCAGCCTAGCTCCTTTACTTCTCTCATTGACCGCTTTTGGCCTTATGCGTACCACCCTCCCGGCGAAGCTATGTCCGCCTGGCAAGCACAATTATTGTAATTGCTCAGTAGGTTAAGGAATTGACCCAAAAGCGGACGAATGAAGAAAAGGCATAAGATCATTTCCCCCAGGACGGTGATAGTGCTGCTGCGGCAGGCGTTCAAGGAGTTGAACAAGAACGACCCCTTGCGCATGGCCGGGGCCACGGCTTTCTTTACCACTTTCGGCCTGCCCCCCATCCTGGTGATCCTCATCCAGGGGCTGGGGCTCATCTTCGACCGCGCGGCCATCCGCGACCAGCTCTTCCGCTCGCTGACCGGCATCTGGGGAATGGAAAGCACCCAGCAGGTAGGGCAGGTACTGAGTTCCTTCCGCATGATCGCCCGCAACGCCTGGGCCATCGGGCTGGGCTTCGTGTTCCTGCTGTTCGTGGCTACCACCCTTTTTAATATCATCAAGAATTCGTTTAACCAGATCTGGAAGATCAAGGTAATGCATCACCGCGGCCTGGGCCCTACCCTGGGCGACCGCCTGCGCTCGATCCTGGTCATCTTTATGGCAGGGGTGCTTTTCGTGGTAGGACTGCTCGGCGAAACCGCACAAGCCTTCCTGGGCTCCTATATCAGCGACTACTCGCCGGCCTTTGCCTTTTACTTCAACACCATTGTCAACTACATCATTTCCATCGGCATTGTGACGCTGTGGTTCGCGGTGCTGTTCCGCTACCTTCCCGACGGGCGTCCCACATGGGGCACAGCCCTGGTGGGCGGCTTTGTCACCAGCATGCTGTTCAACATCGGCAAGGTGCTGCTGCGCACCCTGCTGCAGTACAGCAACGTGAATAACCTCTACGGCGCCTCTGGCTCCATTGTGCTGATCATGCTGTTTGTGTTCTATTCCTCGCTGATCCTGTACTACGGCACGGCCTTCACCAAGGTGTGGGGCATCTTCCGCGGCCATCCCATCCAGCCGCTGCACTACGCCAACCATTATCATTTACAGGAGGACGAGGACTATTAGGAGGAATTAGGGATTAGGGGATTGGGAATTAGGGGATGCGTCATCAATGCCTTGAATGACTCAATGACCGGCTTGAAGCTTGCAGCTTGTGGCTTACAGCTTCTTTTACTCACCACTCACCACTCACCACTCACCACTCATCACTCATCACTCACCTTTTCGCTCCCTCAGCACCGCCAGGTTATTGCGGAGGTAATCGATGAGTTCGGAGAGGTTCTGCACGGCCTGCCGGGGGGAGAGGTCCTTATGCACCAGCACCATGGAGGTGCGGTAGTCGTTGTCGGCGGTATTGAACACGATGCGGTAGCGGTCACGCGGTCCATAGTCGTAGGTATCGGTATAAAAGAAGGAATGACCAATAACCTGGGAGCGGGCACCTTCTGGAAGCGCCTTTCCCTGGTCGATGGAGCGACGGTAGACCTCCAGGGTCTGGATGACCGGGTCAAGGTCCTGCAGGTACACCGGGAAAAGGTCGGA
>DASWYM010000429.1:0-6248 GCA_036404975.1 Chitinophagaceae bacterium | reverse complement strand
TTGCTGGGCACCCTGGAAGGATCGCTCAACCACCGCTTCATCGAGCCGGTGTACAACGTGGAGCGCTTTATCACCAACCGGCTCGAGCAGGGGGCGCAGGCCATCATCAATAAGGAGAAGTTCTGGCTTGACTGGTACATTGACTGGGAAAAGGCCATAGGGGTGAATTCACCTTACCGCGAAGAACTCACCATGGGGCTCTCCACCCGCATAGCGCTCCTGCACAACGATAAGGTAAAGATCGAACTGCCCCTGCAACTGCTGGCTGCCCATAAGGGAGGACAGATCGACACGTCGGGGCTACCGGTAGAGACCCTGCTGAACACGGCGATTGGTGTCTCCGCCACCTTCCCATTGCAGGCTTCATTCCTGAAAGGGATAAAGACTGAACACTACTACACCACCTATAGTGATGCTTCAGGACAAAAGCGGCAGCTCTTTGAAAAAGGAAAGGGGTGGTATTCGTCGCTGGTGATTCAATCGAAGTGGAATATCGATGTGGATGCCCGCTACTGGAGGGGAGATACCTACTATGCCGCTAAGGGAGGACCCCTGTATAGCTCGGTGTCGGAAAAGATTCCAGGCTACAGCGAAAAAGAGCGGGAGTTAGTGTTCCTGAGCTTTATCTACGATAAGCAGCTCTTTCCCAACCTCTTTGTCGACCTGCGCCTGGAACCGTACTACGATATCAGGAATAGCTTTATGGAGTATTCCTATTCCATCTTCCTGCGCTTTAAGAAGGACTTCCTTCTCAAACGGCTAGACTAGCTGGCCCAGCTTGGCCTCCGAAGTAATGGTAGTGTTCAGCAGCTTCGAGATGGGGCACTCTTTTTCGGCCTTGGTCACGGCTTCCTGCCACTGCTCTTCATTGATGTTGGGCACGCTTCCAGTCACGATCAGGTGCGACTTGGTGACGGCACCGCCTTCAAACGTGATCTCGCAGCGGGTCTCCAGGCGGTCGGGCGTAAAGCCTTTCTCTCCTAGCACAAAGCTTAATTTCATGGTGAAGCACCCGGCATGGGCGGCGGCTACCAGTTCCTCGGGGTTGGTACCCGGCTCGTCTTCGAAGCGCTGGCGGAAGTTGTAGGGTATGTTATTCAATACGCCACTGTTCGTAGATAATTGTCCTTTGCCTTCTTTTCCGGAGCCATTCCAAACGGCTGTTGCGTTACGTATCATATTTTACTGTTTAACTGTTAAGGGAGTGAATTATTTTGTTGCCAAAGCTACAACATTCGAATTCTAAAAAGAATGGGTTTATAGCCGGTAGTCCATAGACCATGGTCAATAGCCGTGAACTACAGCGCCAGGAGTTCTACTTTATCCCATTATTGGTTATGGGATGATTCATTAGACCCACGCAGCCGCCAGTGGCATCCTGTAGGATAGCTCACCAGGGTGGAAGCCCTATAATAAACAATGAACAAATTATTTGCGTATAGGGTATATGGTGTGGCGTATAGCCCTCCTTTTTGCCCTATAACGGTAAAGCATCCCTGAAAGCGATAAGTATTTCCACTTATTGCTTTAATCTTCATGGCTTGTTTTGCGGGAAAAAACCGCACAAATAGTAACATTTGCACTATGAACACGAATAAGAGCGATCTTGAGATCCAGCCATTGCAGTTTAAGAAGGCAGCCCTTATTTTAAGAGCGATCAACCACCCCCTGCGCCAGCAGATGCTGCGCCTCACGCACCAGCAGGGACGGATGACCGTTAGCGAGCTCTATGGAAAGCTAAGCCTCGAGCAGTCCGTAGCTTCCCAGCACCTGGCCATCCTTCGCCGCGCGGGCTTTGTGGTCACTGAGCGCGATGGAAAGTTCATCTTTTACTCGGTGAACTACCAACGATTGAAGGAAGTGCAGGACCTGGTAGGAGATATTATCTAAGAGCGCCTGCCTTTCTATTCCCTCATTGTTTTGCGACAGCTTCCAGTCAGCGCACTGCCCGAAGTGGGTCCGCTGTAGCAGGTTCCCAAACCCCCAGGGCTATTTGGAACAGCTTTTGAACTTTACAGCTCCTTAACAGGGATACTATGAAACAGTTTCTAACAGCCGTATTGCTGAGCATGGCCCTGGCCTTTGGCCAGCAGGCAGAGGCCCAACAGCTGAGGTATTACTATTACCCGGCGTCCAATGCCTATTACGACGTAGCCAACCAGGCTTATATTTACCCTTCGGGCGGCACCTGGGTAACGCGCGGTGCCCTGCCTTCGCGCCTGGCGGTGCTGGGCAGCGACAGGGTAGTGGTGTACAGTGCCACGCCGCAGGTTTGGCGCTACAACGCCACCCATAAGGCCAAATACAAAGGCAAGTCTTCCGGGGCGCTCCAGGGAAAAGCCGTAGGGTACAAGGGTACCCACCCGAACAAAGCGCAGGATAAGGCCGGAGCTCCCAAAGGGAAGGCCAAAGGCAAAAACTAAAAAATGAAAGGAGACCCCGTATGGTCTCCTTTTTTTTCCTCGACTAATGCACAGGCCTGTCGCCGCCTGCAACTCATCGCTGATCGCTCCTCACTCATCTGTCACTTCCCTGGAGCCGTTTCATTAAGACAGAGGAGGGGCTGCTCACTAAAATAGTTCTGGGGTTCCTATAAAGAACAGATACCTTTATTCTTTATTTATCCCGCCTTACTTAACGCTTCTTTACCCTTTTTGAATCAATTCGTATTCGCGGATCCCACCTACCGACCCCTTCCTGTTATTCTACGCGCTATGACAACGCCTGCCTGAAAGCTTATTGCTTCACTCTTTAAATCTGTTGTTATGCGATTAATTGCGTTCGGTGCTTCGGCGGTTTTTGCTCTGCCCTTGTTGGTTGTTCAGCTGGTTCAGGCCCAGGCCGTGCAGGCTCGCTACGATGTGCTGCCTATTGAGTCCGGTATCTACCGCCAAACGGTGAATGTTTATGTCTACAACTCGCAGACTGCCCCTGCCGGCCCTGTATCCCTGCCGGTGGTTTATGTGCCCCTGGCTGATGAAAGGGACCGGGCCGGTATAGAGCGGTTGGAGGCCATGATGCAGCAGGGAACCCTCCCGTATATGCGCATCGTGGGGATTGAGCGCTCCGGCAGGCTGATGCCCGCCAGGGAGTCAATGCCTGCCGTTTATGCCGATCCTAAAGGAAAAGTCGAGGGGTCGCTGTCGGATGATGAATGGTTCGGCCGCTTCATGAACAGCGAAGTGGTGCCGGCAGTGGAAGGAAAATACAGGTGCAACTCCTTTAAGGCGTTGTATGTCGACGAGGGCACTCCCCTGGGCAAATACCTGCTTTCCAGCCGTTCCGGGGGCTTTAGCGCTTACCTGACACCAACGCCTCTTGTCTGGTACAATGGTGGCGGCCGACCGGAATCGGCAAATACCTTCCAGTCATTTTATGCGGGTTTGCGGAACAAGGAAGCTTACCTGATGGCGGCCGAACTGGATAACTACCTGGACGAATACTTTTTGAAGACCGGGAGACTGCCCAGGACAAAAGAATAAAGAGTCGAGGGCTGCCGGATGGGGAGCCTTTCAACACTATTCCTCCTCCGGCTGAGGGCTGCTCACCGATGCCAGGGTACCCTTGCGGGCGCTCAGGGTGAACCCGATGGTCGTGCCTACGCCTTCGGTGGAGCGCACGTGGATGCTGTGGCCATGGGCCTCGATGATGTGTTTACAGATGGCCAGTCCCAGCCCGCTGCCGGTGACGTCGCGGCTGCGGCCCTGGGGGGTGCGGTAAAAGCGCTCAAGCACCCGCGGCAGGTCGCGCGCCGGGATGCCCATGCCGTCGTCGCTGATCTCCACCAGCACATTGCGCCCATCGGTATTGTACATGCTGGCGGTAATGGAGCCGCTTTCTTTACCGTACTTAATGGAGTTGTCCACAAGGTTGATGAGCACCTGGCGGATCTTTTCCTTGTCGCCATACACGTTCAAGGGTTGCTCGCAGCCTTTTTTGATGTGCATCAGGATATGGTGCTGCTCGGCCTTTAGCGACAGGCTCTCAAACACCTCGCGCACCAGGTCCTGGATGATAAAGTTCTGCCGGGTCAGCTTCAGCTCACCGCGCTCCAGGCGCGAGATCTCGTCGAGGTCCTGGATGAGGTGCACCAGCCGGTCCACGTTGCGCGAGGCTTTCCGCAGGAAGCGCTGGGCCACCTCCGGGTTCTCCATGGCACCTCCCAACAGGGTGTCGATATAGCCCTGGATGGCAAACACCGGGGTTTTGACTTCGTGGGAGAGGTTTTGCAGGAACTCCCTGCGGAATACCTCGTTGCGTTGCAGCAGTTCGATCTGCCGGCGCTGCTGCTCGCCCCAGGCTTCCACGTCCTGGCGCACTTCGTCGATGCTCTTCTGGGGCAGCACGTATTTATAATACATCTCCTGCTTCTTGCTGGCCTTGGTTTCGTAGATGTATTTATAGATAAGCTTGATCTTGCGGTAGATGAACTGCTGGATGATAAACAGGATGAGGCCGTAGGAGCCGCCGAGGATAAGCACAAAAGCCACCACCGCCACCAGCCAGTTGCGTTCCAGCAGCAGGATGCCCAGGCTGATGGGCAGCGAAAGGGTGAGGGCCGTGAGAGCCGCCAGCTGCTTGGGCGAAAGGTTTTTTACCTGGATCATAGTGGTTTGTTCCCGGCTTCTAGAGCTCAAATTTATAACCCACCCCCTTGACGGTGGTGATGCAGTCCACCCCGATCTTTTGGCGGATCTTGCGGATGTGTACGTCGATTGTGCGGTCGCCCACGATCACATCGATGCCCCACACCTGGCTGAGGATCTCGTTGCGCAGGAACACCCGCCCCGGCTTGGAAGCCAGCAGGTATAGCAACTCGAATTCTTTCTTAGCCAGCAGGATATCGCGGCCGCCGTATTGCACTACGAAGCGCTCGGGGTCGATGGTGAGGCCGTCCACCTGCAGGGTCTTGGTCTCGGTCTTACGCACCCGGCGCAGCAGGGAATGCACCTTGCTCACGAACACCTGGGGGCTCACGGGCTTGCTGATATAGTCGTCGGCACCGGTGGTGAGGCCCTTGATCTGGGTGGCCTCGTCGCTCAGCGCCGTCAGGAACATGATCAGGGTGTCTTTAAAGGCCGGCTGGGCACGCAGGATCTCGCACACTTCCACTCCGTTTTTACGGGGCATCATGATGTCGAGAATAATGAGGTCGGGGGCGGTTTGCCGGGCCTTTTCAATAGCTTCTTCCCCATTTTGGGCAGTGATCACCTGGTAGCCTTCCTTCACCAGGTTGTATTTCAGGATTTCCAGTATATCCGGCTCATCGTCAGCGATTAAAATTTTGGTGGCCCTGTTGTCCATGTCCTTCCTTCTTTGCCGCAAACCTAAGGTAAATCCATTAGTTGCCCGGAAGGGGTGGTTTTGTTTACAAAGAGTTAATGGAAAATTAATCAGGTGAATGGTGAAGGGTGAGTGGTGGTGGAGGGTCCTTAGACAATTGTCCACGGTCTATAGCCGTATCCAAAGACCAAAATGTCTCTTTTTGCCTGATTTTCTTCTTAATCCCCAATTCCTAATCCCTAATTCCTTCCCAGCCGAAGGGGGGTTCTTCCGACCTTGTCCCGACCTTCTCCCGAGGTTGTCCCGACGTTGTTCCGACTCTTATAAGGGTCGGGAGAAGGTCGGAAGAACCTCGGAGCAACACCGGGAGAAAGACGGAACATACCCCGGACTGTTCCATATGACCTTTTGACTCAATGACCCAATGACTTGTTTCACGTTTGCCGTCTCACGTCTTACGTCCTTGCAACGATACTGCTTCAAAATCAGTCATATAAGGACGAAACCATCTATAACTTACCTTTAAAGAAGCGGGTATTAAATTTGCACTATGAGGGGCATGCACTCGACCTTACGAATACTTCTATTTATAGCACCATATTTTATTGGCTATCATTCCTTTGCGCAATCAAAGGCCCAGGCGAAAGCAGGCTGTAAGCCGCCCATTGGCCGGCAACTGATGCACGATTATATCGACCGCGAGCAAAAGGCGGCCCTCTCGGCCGATGGAAAGGCCGACGGCAAATTCCTGGCGCCGAACGCAGACAACGAGGTGAATTTCCTGATTACCCAGGCCCTGGTGGGCCGCATCGATGCCCTGCAGTGCACCATCGAATCGGATACAACCACCGACCAGCGCCGCAAAGTGACCTACCTGAGGGGCACGGAGCGTTTCCTGCGCCTCTTTACCGATGCCTACCGCGCCCGCCGCATCTCGCCCACTCATATGCCCGACGTGGTGGAGG
>DASWYM010000428.1:0-5291 GCA_036404975.1 Chitinophagaceae bacterium | reverse complement strand
CTGCGGCGGCGGGGCACATACAGCGAAACACCTCATTTTAAGTCATAGGGAGGAAAGAAAATCCATGCCGGAGGAGCCGATTTAAGGCGGCAAAAATAACCTAAGTCAGGCTGGGAAGGGGCGGCGGGTCTTTAACCTATTTTTATGCAGAAAAAAGGGCTTTTTTCTTCGCCGTCTCTGCTAAAATTATTAGCTTTACACTCTAATTAATTTTTAAGGATGACCGGGCATTAAAGCCTAATTTTAAGCCATCATTCTTCTAACTTTTTCAAACCAAAAACATGTCAAATAGCGAAAAATTAAAGGCACTTAAGCTTACCATGGACAAGATCGATAAGGACTTTGGTAAAGGCAGTGTAATGATGATGAATGAAAGAGGCGAGCATACCCAGGAAATCGTCTCTACCGGCTCTATTGGGCTGGATGCAGCCCTGGGGATCGGCGGCTTGCCCCGGGGTCGTGTGATCGAGATTTACGGCCCTGAAAGCTCCGGTAAAACCACTGTGGCTACGCACGTTATCGCCGAAGCACAGAAGAAGGGTGGTATGTGTGCCATCATCGATGCCGAGCATGCGTTCGATAGCAACTATGCCCAGAAGCTGGGTGTGGACATCGACAACCTGCTGATCTCTCAGCCCGACTATGGTGAGCAGGCCCTGGAAATCGCCGACCGCCTCATCCTATCCGGAGCGCTGGACGTGGTGGTGATCGACTCGGTAGCAGCCCTGGTACCTAAAGGCGAATTAGAAGGGGAGATGGGTGACAGCAAGATGGGTCTGCAGGCCCGCCTGATGTCGCAGGCCCTGCGTAAGCTGACGGCTACTATTTCAAAGACCAACACCATCTGTATCTTCATCAACCAGCTGCGTGAGAAGATTGGTGTGATGTTCGGTAACCCCGAAACCACTACCGGCGGTAACGCCCTGAAGTTCTACTCCTCCGTACGTTTGGACATCCGCCGGATGAGCCAGATCAAGGATGGCGAAGACGCCGTGGGTAACCGCGTGAAGGTGAAAGTGGTGAAGAACAAAGTAGCACCTCCTTTCCGCGTGGCCGAGTTCGACATCATCTTCGGAGAAGGTATCTCTAAGATTGGTGAGATCCTGGACATTGGTGTGGAGATGAATATCGTACAGAAAAGCGGTAGCTGGTTCAGCTACAATGGTGACAAGCTGGGACAGGGACGTGAAGCCGTGAAGCAATTGCTGAAGGACAACACCGAGCTGGCCAACGAGATCGAAACCAAGATCCGTGAAAAGCTGATGGAATTACAGAACGCTTAACTCCCCGCCCCTGAAGGGGAGGGCCCAACACATAGGGCTCACACCTGAGTGTGTTCTCCAGTTGCAGAAACTTTACAAAACAAAGCCCTCAGCAAAATGTTGAGGGCTTTTCTCCATATGGTAAATAGTTAGATCCATTGGCTTTGTGCGCCCGCTTTACTCCCCAGAGGATTTTTAGGGGATGGGGGTGCAATAAAAAAAGCCTGTGGATCAGGCCTTTTTCATATTGGATGTTTTCTCGGTTAACAAAGTGGGGTTTCGTATGGGAACGGACGAGGTTTTTCGCTTCAATGGTTTTTCGTAATTACTTCACGTCATTCTCTCGCTTATATAAAATCAAATAACCTGCCATATATGTATTAGTTTGATTGCCATACAATTGCTAAATAGAAGTATTATTGAAAGAGGGAAAACCAGGGCCATTGTGTGCTTTGGGCATTAGATGAGGCGATGAGCTTTTCCCTATTCCTCCTTATTAGCACAGGTATTGCAGTTGAACCATCACTAATTTTGTTCACATGCCTTTTCAATTAGTTGCTCCATATAAGCCCGCCGGGGATCAGCCTACTGCCATTCAACAGCTGACGGAGGGCATACAGCGCGGCGATGCCCACCAGGTACTGCTGGGGGTTACCGGCTCGGGAAAGACCTTTACCATGGCCAATGTTATCCAGAACGTTCAGCGGCCTACCCTGGTGCTGACGCACAACAAGACACTGGTGGCACAGCTGTACGGGGAGTTCAAGCAGTTCTTCCCCGACAACGCCGTGGAATATTTTGTTTCCTACTACGATTACTACCAGCCCGAGGCGTACATGCCCGTGTCGGACACCTATATCGAGAAGGACCTGAACATCAACGAGGAGCTGGATAAGCTCCGCCTGCGGGCTACGACCAGCCTCCTGTCGGGACGTCGCGATATCATCGTGGTAGCTTCGGTGAGCTGTATCTATGGTATGGGTAACCCCACCGATTACGAGAGTGGGATCATCCGCA
The DNA here is from genome assembly GCA_036404975.1 of Chitinophagaceae bacterium. GTDB lineage: Bacteria > Bacteroidota > Bacteroidia > Chitinophagales > Chitinophagaceae > Flavisolibacter. The sequence continues at coordinate 3,012 of DASWYM010000428.1, read as the reverse complement.
TCTCGAAAGGCCAGAAGCTCTCCCGCCAGGGTTTCCTGCACTCGCTGGTGGATTCCCTGTACAACCGCACGACCATTGAGTTTACCCGCGGCACCTTCCGCGTGAAAGGTGATACAGTGGATATTAACCTGCCCTACGTAGACTATGGCTACCGGGTAACCTTCTTTGGAGACGAGATCGAAGAGATCGAGAGCATCGAAGTGGAAAACGGTAAACGCATTGGCAAGCTGCACGATGCAGCCATCTTCCCCGCCAACCTGTACGTAGCCCCCAAGGACATCATCAACGACGTGATGTACGAGATCCAGGACGAAATGAACGCCCAGGTGGATTACTTTAAGAGTGTAGGCAAGTTCATTGAAGCCCAGCGCCTGAAAGAAAGGGTGGAGTACGATTTGGAGATGATCCGCGAGCTAGGCTTCTGTAATGGTATCGAGAACTACTCGCGCTTCTTTGACCGCCGCAGGCCGGGCACCCGTCCCTTCTGTCTCCTGGACTACTTCCCCAAAGACTTTATCTGCCTCATTGACGAGAGCCACCAAACCGTACCGCAGGTGAGTGGCATGTACGGTGGGGACCGGAGCCGTAAGCTAACGCTGGTGGAGTATGGCTTCCGCCTGCCCTCGGCACTGGACAACCGTCCGCTGAACTTTCATGAATTCGAGCACCTGCTCAACCAGGTCGTGTTTGTGAGCGCCACCCCCGGCGATTACGAACTGGAGCAGACCGGCGGCGTGGTGGTGGAGCAGGTGGTGCGTCCTACCGGCCTGCTGGAGCCGCCGATAGAAGTGCGCCCGAGTGTGAACCAGATCGACGACCTGCTGGACGAAATCGACAAACGGGTGAAGAAGGGAGGCCGCGTGCTGGTGACCACCCTTACCAAGCGGATGGCCGAGGAAATGGACAAGTACCTGAAGCGCATTGATATCAAGTCAAAATACATCCACAGCGATGTGGACACCCTGGAGCGCATAGAGATCCTGCGGGACCTGCGCCTCGGCACCATCGACGTGCTGGTGGGCGTAAACCTGCTGCGGGAGGGCCTCGACCTTCCGGAGGTATCGCTGGTAGCCATCCTGGACGCCGACAAGGAAGGCTTCCTGCGTAACGAGCGCTCCCTGACCCAGACCGCAGGCCGTGCCGCCCGTAATGTGGAAGGCCTGGTGATATTTTATGCCGATACCATGACCGAGAGCATGCAGCGTACCATTGACGAAACCAACCGCCGCCGCGAAAAGCAGATCGCCTATAATATTGAACATGGCATCGTACCAAAGACGGTCACCAAATCGAAGGAGCAGATCATGGCACAGACCTCGGTGCTCGACATTAAGGGCTATGATCCTGAATCACCGTATGCCGTAGAGGAGATCGTGACCAAGGCGGCAGAAGATGGGGCCGAATACAGCACCATACCGCAGCTGGAAAAGGCGATCAACAAGACGAAGAAGGAAATGGAGAAAGCCGCCCGTGATATGGACTTTATGGAAGCCGCCCGCCTGCGCGACGAGATGTTCAGCATGCAGAAGCAGCTGGAACAAATGAAGGCGTAAATAATGAGTGATGAGTGGTGAGTGATGAGCAAGGCAGCCATCGCATACTGTACCTTAAGTTAGGTATTTAGCTGCGTAAAAGTCAATAGAGCGCATGCCTTAGGTATAACAACGATACCGGGCATGCGCTGTTTACGTTGCGTACTTCTACTCATTTTTTTGAAGTCATAAGGAAGTTTACGAATAGCCTCTATATTAGTGCCGTAAAGTCACTATCCGTTAATATGAAAACTAGTACGTTCCGACTGCTGAACATTCTTGCCATTAATCTACTGTTACTGGCTCTTTACCTGAACTTTATCCACGAAGACAACAATACCGCACCGGAGGTCCCTGTAAAGACGACCACCCAGCAGCCTGCTTCTTCCAGGCAAGAGGGTGAATCGTTGACAAAGACTGCCACCTCTTCAACTAAGCAGGCTCAGGCGTTGAACTAACTCCGGGAGTAGTTATGGTCTGGTTTGTTGAGCCCCTTGGCTTGAAGGAAGGAGAACCTGTATACAGCTGGGTTTTGCTTTTTCTTCTCCCCTGCAATGGAGTAACTTCGCCGCTATGGAGAAGAAATTGTTTTTGCTGGATGCCATGGCCCTCATCTTCAGGGCCTATTATGCCTTGATCCGCAATCCACGCATCACCACTAAAGGAAAGAACACTAATGCCCAGTTTGGGTTTGTCAATACCATCGTAGAGCTGATCAACAACCAGAAGCCTACCCATATGGCGGTGTGCTTCGATACGGCCGCCCCCACCGAACGCCATACCGATTACGAACATTATAAAGCCAACCGCCAGGAAGCACCGGAAGACCTTGTGATGGCCATTCCTGATATTAAGCGCATCCTGCAGGGACTGAACGTACCCATCATTGAAAGCGACGGCTTCGAGGCCGACGACGTCATCGGCACCCTGAGCAAGCAAGCCGAGAAGCTGGGCTACACCGTGTATATGGTGACGCCCGATAAAGACTACGGCCAGCTGGTGAGCGAGCACGTGATGATCTATAAACCCGGCTACCAGGGTGGCGATGTGGAGATCATGGGACCTAAGGAAGTGTGCGACAAGTGGTGCATCGAGTCGGTTGACCAGGTAAAGGACATCCTGGGCCTCATGGGTGATGCGGTGGATAACATCCCCGGCATTGCGGGTGTAGGCCAGAAGACCGCCTGCAAGCTCATTACCGAATATGGCTCGCTGGAAAGTATACTGGAGCACGCTGATGAAATCAAAGGCTCGGTCGGCGAAAAGGTGCGCAAAGGTAGAGAAGATGCCATCCTGTCCAAAAAGCTCGCTACTATCATTACCAATGTGCCGGTCGAATTCCACGAAGAGGACTTCCGCCTGAAGGAGTGGAACAAAGACATACTTAAAGAGATCTTCACCGAACTGGAGTTCCGCACCGTAGGCAAGCGCCTCCTGGGCGAGGAGTTTGGTGAGCAGGCCGGGACTAAGAAAGCAGCCG
>DASWYM010000427.1:0-10052 GCA_036404975.1 Chitinophagaceae bacterium | reverse complement strand
GGTTCAGCAAGTTGAGCGCCTCGGGCTTACGTCCCTTGTCGGCGAGGTTACCGGCTGCTTCGGCAAACACCGAACGTACAGACAGCAGGTGGCGGCGGTTCTCTTCGTCGAAATAAACACCAGCCTTATTGGCACCACCCGAACGGAAGTCCTTCATCAGGTTCTCATACATTACATTGCTGTTGTTGGAGCGGATGGAGCTGCCGCGTAGTGCCTGGTCCACTACCCAGTTTTGCTGGGGGAAGTCGTTTTTCACCGGCACCAGGCGATAGGTCAGTCCGTCCTTTCTCAGGAACTGGCCAAAGCCCAGCTCGCCATAAGGAGAGGTAAAATAAATGGGGCGCTGCCAGCCATTGGCGGCGATAATGTTCAGGATGGTCAGCTGGTCCAGTGTCAGGTAGTTCTTGTATTCCGGGATCTCGAACTGGAATTCAGAAAGGAGTGTATCCGTAGGATTAGCTACGCCATATTTGCTTACGGCTGCAGGATCCACCGGCACGGTGAACTTTCTTACAGGGAAGGTAGCCTGTACGTTGGCTTTGTCCTCGGTGTTCAGCATAGGCCCTATAACATTCTTCATCACATCGGCCAGGGGATAAGCCCTGTCCTGCGGTCCCTGCGGGCGGTACATGATGTAAGCCAGGCCGCTGATCTGCTGCCGGGTCCAGATAACGTCTATAGGGGCACTTTCGTTCACTTTATAACGCAGTTGGTTCACATACCAGTCAATACCCAGAAGGCTGGTATTGATGATGCGGATATCGGGACGCACGCCCTCCACTTCCTGGGCGTACCACAGTGGGTACGTGTCGTTATCGCCAAAGGTAAACAGGATAGCATTGGGGGCACAGCTTTCGAGGTAGTTGCGGGCCATGGAAGGCGCCAGGGTCTTCTCACTGCGGTCGTGGTCGTTCCATTCCTGCGAAGCCATTACAACCGGGGCGATCATGCAAAGGGCAAAGGCGGTGATGGTAGCTATCCGCAGATTGTCGCCTTTACCGGAGGCCGCCCGGACGATAAAGCCCAGGGCGGCCACTACCGCTGCATACAAGATCGTCATCAGGATGGAGCTGATCATGGCACCGCCAAAGGTTGTGGTCGTGTTGCTCATCAGGCTGATGATGAAGGTGGCAAGGCCACCATACAGCAACACATTATTCCAGGTAAACTTGTCCGCACGCTCGCGGGCCATGCCCACCAGCCCTATGACCGCCAGGCCGATCCAGATAGCAAAAGCATAGAAAGAGCCCACATAGGCATAATCGCGCTCACGCGGCTGGTTACCGGGCTGGTTCAGGTACAGCACGATGGCCAGGCCGGTAAAGAAGAACAGCAGGAAGGCCACGATCCAGTCCCTGCGGTCTTTCAGGAAGTGGTACACACATCCCAGGATGCCCAGGATAAAGGGCAGCAGGAACAGCTTATTGTTGGCGGGGTTGTCCCGTAGGCTTTGCGGCATTTTGGACTGGTCGCCCAGGCGGGCATCGTCTATAAAGGGAATACCGGAGATCCAGTTGCCATCCCTCTTGTTGCCAAAGCCCTGGATATCGTTTTGCTTGCCGGCGAAGTTCCACATAAAGTAGCGCCAGTACATAAAGCCCATCTGGTAGGTAATAAACCAGTTGATATTGTGGGCAAAGGTCGGCGCCTCGTAACCCTGCTCCCCGGTTTGGGGGTTCTGCGTGCGCTGCAGGTTCAGCCAGTCGGCATAAAAGTCGGCGTGACCCTGGTCGTTGGAGCGGTCCCAGATACGTGGGAAGAGCATCTTATCTTCGCTGCGATAAGCCGGTTCTTGTTCTTTGCCGATGGGTACATACCGGTCTTCGCCTTTAGTGTATTTCATCTCTCCTTCCTTCAGGCGTACCTGTCCGGTTTCATCGCGGTCGTAGTCAGCCTGGAAGTGAGGACCGTACACCAGGGGGGCGGACCCATACTGTTCACGACCCAGGTAGTAAACAAGGCTCATGGGGTTATCGACGTTATTCATATCGATGGCCGGGTTGGCATTCGAGCGAATAAGCGAGGTCACATACGCAGAATAGCCGATCATCATAAAGACGAAGCACCACAGGCCCAGTTGCAGGAAGGAATACCCCTTCTTGCGGGCATAGCGGAGGCCAAACCACACCAGTGCTGCCAGCAATAAAAAGAAAAAGATAAAGCCGGAGAAGAACGGCAGTCCGAAGCCATTGACAAACCAGATATCAAAGCGACCGGCCACTTTCACGGTCCATTGGATTGCAGCCACCTGCACGACACCGGTGATGATACAGCCGATGAGGAAGGCCAGGATAGCACCGTTACGGGTATAGTTATAGCGCTTGTAATAATAGATCATTACAATGGCAGGGATGGTCAAAAGGTTCAGCAGGTGAACACCAATAGAGAGACCCATCATGAAGAAGATGAAGATGATCCAGCGGTCGGCCCTTCTTTTCAGGATAGGATCGGTGCCGGCTTCCACATCCGCACGTTCCCACTTCAGCATCGCCCAGAACACCAGGGCGGTGAAGAACGAAGACAGGGCGTAGACTTCACCTTCTACGGCACTAAACCAGAAGGAATCGGAGAAGGTGTACGCCAGGGCACCTACGATACCGGCACCCATAATGGTAAAGGTCTGGCCGGTAGTGGGTTCATCTATAAAGCCCACCATCAGCTTGCGGCCAAAGTGGGTGATGGTCCAAAAAAGGAACAATATGGTAAATCCGCTGGCCACTGCACTCATTACGTTGACCGCAAAGGCAGGGTTGTCGCCACCGAACATCACAATAAATAAACGTCCCAGCAGGGTAAATACGGGGGCACCGGGAGGGTGGGGCAGTTGCAGCTTATGGGCACTGGCGATAAACTCACCCGTATCCCAGAAACTTCCCGACGCTTCAGCAGTCAGAATGTAAACTAAGCAGGCAATAATACATATTACCCAGCCGGTAATATTGTTTACTTTTTTGAAATTCATAAAGAGATTTGGTCTTTTTAAAGTAGCGCAAAAATAGGGAAGTGCCTAAATTAAGGGGGAAAACAATAAGATTAAAAGTTAATTGGAGACAAATCACACCCCGGAAGGATAATAAAAGGGAGGGTATTCTTACAATCGGTGCAGGGTGGCTACCGTCCAGGCCTCGGGCCTGGCGGCAAACTTCTGCTTCGTTAACGACCAGGTGTCATCGAAGAAGTGCGACGAACGGTATTTATTGAGGTGCTCTTCGCTGTCCCAAAGACTGTAGGTGAAAAAGATGGAGGGGTTATGCTGGTCCTGCCACAGTTGCAGGTGGGTACAGCCTTCGAAATTCCGGATTAGCAATTTACGTTCTTCGAACAGCACCTTGAAGGCTTCCACCTCTTCTTCCCGGAAGGTCATTTTGACAATACGGGTGATCATTCGAAAAAGACTTTTACGGTTTGGTAGAACAGGCGGTTCTGCACCATAGAGGATACCTGCATATTCTGTTCGCTATAGCCCTTCAAACCAAACAGGCCGGCAGCATTGCCCTTGTTGATAGCTATTTCCATATAACCGGCGCTGTTAAAGAGTACCAGCTTTTCGCCTTCCGGCACATCGGCATAGGAGCCGCTGATCCGGTCAATGACCTCGTCGCGTTTGAAGACGATCTTGAAGCGCCGGCCGCGGCGCTGCTGTTCAAACTGCTCCTGCGTGATATTGACGATCACGTTCTCGAAGTTGTCTATAAAGATGATCTGTCCTTCGATCCAGTCTTCGCCGTGCAGCGGACGCAGCGGGTTCTTTTCCATGTAATCAGGGTCGGGTACACCAATATGGTGCAGCGGCTCACCGCTCATTAACTGGGTAATGGCTTTGGCGGCCACATCAATGCAGTAAAGGGTATTCTTTACTGCGGTTTTGTCCAGTGGGATGCCGATTACCATATCCGGCTTGTCTTCCAGGATCATGCTGAGCAGGCCGTTGTCCGCACACAGCACGTACTGGTCTTTATGGAAAGCAAAAAGCATCTGGTCCGGCTTCGACTCGAACAGGTTGATCAGGACAATGTGAAAGGTGTACTCGGGGAAGTTCTTGATAGCGCTTCGGCATACATACGCTGTCTGGGGGTAATTAAAGGGGGAAAGGCTGTGGGTGATGTCGATAATCCGGAATTCGGGGTTGATGCGTAGCAGGCGGCCCTTTATCGCACCAACAAGGTAATCTTGCTGGCCAATGTCCGATGTAAGTGTAACCAGGGGCATTCAGGTGGAAGTAACTGTAAAGGTGGAAATTATATCTGATAAGAAGTAGCCTTTCTGGTTGCAGAATAGTTATCCACGCGGCTGCAAACCCTTATCGCACAAGCTTTCCGTCCTTAAAGTAGAAGTTTTTCACCAGCTTGTCGGTCCATGCCGGGAAGAACTTATTCATAAATACGGTGCGCTTCCCGGTAAAGGTGAGCACCAGGGTGCGCTTCCGGTTCTTTATAGCTTTCAGGATGTGGCGGGCACATTCGTGGGCCGACATCATCGCGTTTTCGTCTTCCGGGCTCGCTCCCTGCGCGGCGCCCTTTTCGGTCAGGGCTGCATGACGAATGTTAGACGTGGTAAAACCCGGCGATACCCACATGACGTTCACCCCATCGTCCATCACCTCGGTGCGCAGGGTCTCCAGGAATCCCTGCAAAGCGTATTTGGAAGCAGAGTACCCGCTGCGCCCCGGCAGGCCGCGGTAGCCTGCCACGGAAGATACACCGACGATAGTGCCCTTGCGCTCGATAATGGAGTCCAGTGCATACTTCGTACAATACAGTGCACCAAAGAAGTTAACCTCCATCACATTGCGGATGACGTCAATGGTGGCATCCTTTACCAGGGCCCGCATCGATATGCCGGCATTGTTGATCAGGACATCAATGCCTCCATAAACTTTGATGGTGGATTCAATAAAATGGCGGCAGTCGTTTTCGTTGCTCACATCAGCAACTACTGTATGCAAGGCATAAGAAGGATACTCCGATTGCAGGCGGTACAATTTATCATGGTTTCGTCCGCAGGTAGACACTTTGGCACCATAAGCCAGCAGCATATCAACCAGTCCTTTTCCAATACCGTCGGTGCCGCCGGTCACCGCCACTACTTTATTTTGAAAGAAATCCGTCATCATTGTTTATTCGCTGCGCAAACCTAAAGTAAAATCAACACTCAGTAAAGAGGTGCAAAAGAAAAAGCCTCCGGGTGGAGGCTTTTTAGTGATCCGGCTGGGACTCGAACCCAGGGCCCATACATTAAAAGTGTATTGCTCTACCAACTGAGCTACCAGATCGACACCGGCGCTTAAAACACTTAGGATGAAATGCTTAGAGCAGATGCAAAAGTGCTTTTGGCCGGCGCAAATGTACGGGAAATATTTATGTGGACCTACAGAAGTTTGAAAATATTGCTCGCATTCTTTCACTGCATCCGCGCCTGTGCCACCATACCCTTCGAATGCACCAGTACCAGCGACTGGTAAAGGATAAAAGCCAGCCCATAGCCGATCATCAAGAAGAACAGCATCATGAAGTAATCGTTGAAGTAAATGCTTTATCCCACATCGTTTAAAAAGTAACAAAGCACCAGGCCCTTAATTATGTTGCTTCAAGTGATCCTCTCAGCCAGGTAGGTGGTGTTGGTTGTGCCGCCTGCCTTGAATTTTGGTGTACACACAAAAACAGAGAAGGAACCGGGAAAGCCCTGTAATACCGCCTCGGCGTTTTGTAAAGACTGGCCCATACGGGGGAAAGGTCCAGCCCCTCAGCAGCACTGCTATTCCAATGGCAAGCACGATTATGATGGACCCGTAAAGCAAGGAGTGCATCTGGATTTATAATAGGTGCCGAAGTACGTGGATCTAATGAACTGGCTGCCTGGAAACCTGTTTGAAGATTCTGTGGCGAATGTGCGTAAAGAAATCCTCGTGTTGTTGCGGGAGGATAGAAACAATAGATGAGCTACTGAATGGAGGGTTGCTGCCGGCTCCAGATGAAGCGGTTTAAAGCAACAAAAGAAAAAGCCTCCGGGTGGAGGCTTTTTAGTGATCCGGCTGGGACTCGAACCCAGGGCCCATACATTAAAAGTGTATTGCTCTACCAACTGAGCTACCAGATCAACCCGTTAATTATTTGGGAGTGCAAAGATAAGTTTCCCCGTTTTAGCTTCCAAAAAATATTTGATTCTATTTCAGAACTTTTTCCAAAACATCCAGCATTTCCTGCTGCACACCGGTAGGCCCGTACTGGGTTTCAATGTTGATATACTTCCGGTTTACTTTGGCACAGTACACACTGAGCGAACCATCGTCTTTTACCTTGCTGTTGTTCTGTAGTATGACGTTATAGTTCAGGTCCTTTAGCCGCTGGTATACCGTTTCATCAGTGGTCAGGAAAAAATCGTCCAGGTCCATGTCCGGGTTGTAGTGAACGGCCTTGGTTTCCTTGTAATACCTGCCCCCTCGCTTATAGTCGTTCAGGTCATACTCCTTATCCGTGTTATTGTGCAGGGCTACGATCGTTTTACGGAAAGGGATCTCGTTGAGGATAAACTGGGCAAACTGCAGCACCTGGTCGTGTGTGCGTTTGTCCCACGACTTGAACATTTTCAGGTTGGCTTCCCTGCCCTTATAGGTAAAGATGCGGTTGGGGTCAAACAGGTAGCGCTGGTTCATCAGCTCAAACGATACATTGCGCTCGCCCTCGTTGATCAACTGGTAGAAGGTGCCGCCGGACTCGGCCACATAGTCAAGGCCCGTCTGGATGGCCGTATGTTCGTTGTTGTGCAGCGATAGGAGAATAAAGGGCTTGGCCTCTCCGTTGCCGTGTTTGGCCAGGGTCAGTACGCGGTTACCCAAGCGAAAGAAGTTCCTTTCCGTAAAGGGTTTCGAATTAGCCGTAAAGGTAAAGTTGTCTTCCTGTGCCGCCACCAATAACGAATAGCCTACCAACAGGCTAAAGAAACATAAGCGCATTTCATAGATTTTAGGACGGATGCCTCATCATGCCTCCACTTCAGTCTTCATCTTCTGCATCACATCTTTCTCAATCATTTTTTGTGCCAGTAATATCATGTTCTTAAAGGCCAGCGCTTTAGAGATACCGTGGCCTATGACTACCGGTTTGGAAATGCCCAATACAGGGGTGCCGCCATAGTTCTCAAAATTGAAGCGGTCGAAATATTCGTGCTGGATACCTTTCTGGGTGGTGATCTCGAAGAGCGACTCGGCCAGCTTCAGGATGATGTTACCGGTAAAGCCGTCGCACACCATCACGTCCGCCTTGTCGAGCAGCAGGTCGCGTCCTTCTACGTTCCCTATAAAATTGATATGAGGATTGTCTTTAAGGAGGGGATAGGTGGCCTGGGCCAGCAGGTTGCCTTTGCCTTCTTCCTCGCCAATGTTGAGCAGGGCTATACGGGGATTATCAATACCCAGGATGTTTTGGGCATAAACGCTACCCATCACCGCAAACTGGTTTAGTTGCTCAGGTTTGCAATCCGAGTTCAGGCCCACGTCCAGCAGGAGTCCGGTGCCGCCGTTCTCTTTGGGAATAATGGTGCCAATGGTGGGGCGCAGAACGCCTTCGATCGGCTTAAGGGAATAGAGCGAGCCCACCAGCATAGCGCCCGTATTGCCGGCACTGATGAAGGCATCGGTCTTGCTTGTAGCCAGCAGATGAAAGCCTACCGCTATGGAAGACTGCTGTTTTTCGCGCAGGGCTTTGGTGGGGTGCTCATGCATGTCGATCACCTGCGGGGCATGCACGATTTTGTACTGTTGCTGGGGCAAAGGATGTTGTTCCAGGACCGCTTTTATCTTCTCTTCATCACCGATAAGAACTATCGTGGCCGCATTGTCCGTCTCCTCGAAATAAAGCTGAATACCTTTTATTGTTTCCAGGGGTGCAAAATCTCCACCCATCATGTCTAAGCCGATCGTCATGGTATTCCAAAAATAAAAAAATCCATAATCCCGCCTTGAAGCGGGACAATGGATCCGACAAAAAAGTTGTTATTACTTCTTGATTGGTGATACTTCAGCAACCACTTTTCCTTTGTAATACAATTTGCCTTCGCTCACGTGTGCACGGTGACGCACATGGATTTCACCAGTGGCGCTGTCAGTGGACAGGGTAGCCGCTACGGCTTTGTAGTGCGTTCTACGCTTCGCACTTCTTTGCTGCGAATGTCTGCGTTTGGGATTTGGCATAACTCAATAATTAAAATGCTCGCTATTAAAAATGTTACGTTGTCTTATTTACTTCTTTGTCTGTTCTTCGGTCAGTCTTCAATTGCTCCTGTCGGGGCGCTTCCTTTCTTATGCTTGCTCGTCGCCGAGGTCTTTAAACTTTTCCAGTCCCTTCCACAGGGGATTCTCTTTCGGGCCTTCTTCCGGTCTCATGTTTTTCAGCATCTCGCGGGCAGTAGCATTGCAATACGGACCATCCATGTTCTCGTATTCGCAGGTCTTCTGCATCGGGAGGCTTAGGTTCAAAAATTCATAGATCCAGTTTTTTACACTCAGGTGGCTTTCCCCCCTCGAAATGTAGTACACATCGGGATCTTCCTCCTGGTCGTTCATGATTTCAGGCTCTTCGGTCATCTTCACCGTAATGGTGAAATCGTCAAACAACTGCATCGGCAGATCGCTGTTGCAGCGGTCGCACGTCACTTCGGCCTTTCCTCCCACCTGAAACCTCAGGATCATAAAGGTGTTGTTCTTTTCCAACAACAAGCGGATCTGCGCCTGCACCTTCCGGAAATCCTGTTCCTGGTACTCCTCAAAGAACGAATCGTCTACTGAATAATTGAACTCATGAACACCGGGCTTTAAACCAACAAAAGCTATTTCAAACTCTCTCCGGTTACTCATGTTCCAATTTTTAGAGTTTGCAAAGGTAGTGGAAATAGCCTAAAATCGCATAGCTTAACACAATATTTTAACTATTAGGCAGGTAAATCTATGGTGAAAAGCCTTTTGCACGACCGTAAACTCCTTTTATTACTCGTGTTGGCCGTGGCAATAAAGATTTGGGCACGCAATGAAGCCTGGGTCGAGCAGTATTACACCCAGGGGGTGTACCCCCATATTTCCGGCTCCCTGAGGCTGCTGCTGGGTTGGATACCCTTTAGCGTAGGCGACCTGGTGTACGGCGCCGCTGTGCTCTACCTGTTTGTAAAAACGTACCGGTTCCTGGTGCTGGTGCGCCAGCGTTCCACCCGCAAAGCCCTCGGTGCCCGGGTGCTCCGCAGGGTCCTTCGAATTGTTTTGGTGGTCTATGTGCTGTTCAATGCCTTGTGGGGGCTCAATTATGACCGCCAGGGCATTGCCCGCCAGCTGGACCTCGACGTGCAGAAGTACACGGTCGACGAGCTGAAGGCCCTGGCCGGGGTGCTGCACCACCGGACCAATACCTACGGTAACCAGGTCAGCCGGCAGGAGCGCGACCGCCTGCAGGACAACGAAGCCCTGTTCCACGAAGGAATCGCCACCTACCAACGGGCAAAGGACTCCCTGCCGTTCCTGCACTACGACTATCCCTCCATTAAGCCCTCGATGTACACAGGGGTCGGGCATTTCTTTGGCTTTACCGGCTATTACAACCCTTTCAGCGGGGAGGCCCAGCTGAAAACCACCTCGCCCGTATTTATCAAATCCTTTGTCGTCAACCACGAAATTGCTCACCAGCTCGGCTACGGCAAGGAAAATGAGGCCAACTTCGTTTCCTTTCTCTCTGGCCGCCTTTCGGCCAACCCCGAAGTGAAGTACTCTACCTACTTCGAACTCTACCTTTATGCCCTGCGCGACCTGGGACGGAAAGATTCCGTGGCGCTCAGGACCCTGAAAGAGCAATGGCACCCCCAGGTGCGGGAAGATTACGAGGCTTACCTGGACTACCTGCGCCACAGCGACAACGTGATCGAACCCTATATCTCGCAGTTTTACGATAATTTCCTGAAGCTAAACCGCCAGCCCAGTGGCAAGATGACCTACAACGAAGTGGTGGCCTGGCTGATCGCTTACCAGAAAAAATATGGTATAGAATCCATCTAATCACCGCCTTAAATGTTTT
>DASWYM010000426.1:0-14519 GCA_036404975.1 Chitinophagaceae bacterium | reverse complement strand
CTCAGCTGGCAAAAGGCTGGGGCCGGGGCCCTCATCTTTGGCGGGGTGTACCTGGTGAACCGGAAGTAAGTCCCCACCCCTAAAGGGGAGCGCTACGCACAGGCCCTGCCGAATGAGTGATGAAGGTAAGTGGTGAATGGTGAGTGGTGAATGGTGAATGGAGAGAAGGGCGAAACGCAATTAATGGGTGGGTGCTTGCGTTTTAAGGATGAGTTATATAAATTAGTCACGCTAATCCTTATTTTATGAAAGACACCACCTTCCTGGCCCATTTCCTGCTGCTTTTTTCCTCCTTCCTCTTTACGAATTGTACGGCTAAGCGGGATTTTGTGTCCACGCCGCGCGAGATCATCGCCCAGGGCAGCTGGAGCGTAAAGTCGCTCTACACCGGCAGCGAGCAGGCAGGCCAGTACGCCGCATATACCATTACGTTCAGCCCCAGTGGAACGGTGACCGTGAGCTCCCCGGAAGAAACGGTGGAGGGTCGCTGGCGTTGGATCCGCAACGTGCAAAGCGAAGTGCTACAACTGGAGCTTCCCGACCACAGCCGCCTGGCCGCGCTGAGAGCGCCCTGGACGCTGGAGCAGTGGGGCCTGCACAGCCTGACGCTGAAAAGCAGCACCGGCGTGCTGACCCTGGAGCAGCTACCCGTGCGTTAAGGGATTCTTGGGATAGTCGAAGAACAGGAACTTCTTGTCGCCCGCGCGGAAGGTGGCCCATTTGTCGGTCTCGCCACTAACGGCGAACACCCCGCAGGTGGGCATGTCGTCGACGTGCACATTGGTGAGGTTATTAGTGTACTCGGTGATGCCGGGATTGTGGGAGAAGATCACGGCTGTGTCGTACTTGTCGGGCAGGGCGGCCACCACGCGCTCAAAGGAAGCGGGCGAGGCCATGTAGAGTTCGTCGATGATGACGATGTCATCCTTCTTTATATCGAATGCTTCGGCAAACAGTACCGCGGTGCGGCGCGCCCGTTTGGCAGGCGACGACACGAACACGTCCGGCTTTACGCCTTTCTCCTTCAGGCGTTTAGCCATATCCGGGGCGTCTTTTTTTCCCCGCTCGTTGAGTGGCCGGTCGATGTCTTCCTGACCCATATCGTCCCAGCTGCTTTTGGCATGTCGTATAAGCACCAATGTTTTCATACCCTGAAATTAAAAAACTCCGCAGGATCTGCGGAGTTTTAGCGACCGTAATTTATCTAAATATGCAGCACAAGGGAATTAATTGGTACAGCTGGTGGGATCTTCCGGCGGGTTGCACTTGTTGGCGCAGATCCACTTGCCGATGGCACCGGCTGCGTTCTGGATCTGATTATCCAGTTCTTCAGTAGCCAGCGGGTTATTGAGATCCTGTAACTTATCTAATCCGACCAGTTCCTTTTCGATGATTTGATACGCATCTCTAATCGCTTCCGGAATCGGCTTGCCCTCACTGAAACATTCCTGGCTCAACTTCAGGGCAGCAGCCTGGAAGAAAGCTTTCTCCATCGTACTGCGCTTGCCGGGCCGCGACCACAACTCATGCCCTTCCTGCTGGGTGACTATAAGGGTGCCGAAAGTCACTTTTGCTTCGCCACACCAGGCTTTCTTGCCACTGGCAAACCAGTAGCCCTGGCCATAAACACACCAGGCGGGTGCGGGTGGTGGCGGCGGTGGACAGTCCTGCAGGCAGTAGTAGAACGCCGTAGCCCACTCGCTTTTCCGGTGGGGGTTGATCAGGATAGGCGCGGCCCAGGCTTCTTCGTCGAGGCCCGAGGTGCAGGCTCCCACGTTGGCAATATGGCGCACCGAAGCGCGCATGGCCACAAACAGGCGACCGGCACAACCGTTTGCCTCTTCGGGGGTAAGTGCCGACAGGGCTACGCGGAAGGTAAAGGTTTGCCTCATGTCGCAGGGACTCAGGCCCTGCTTACCGGGAAAACGGCCATGGTTGGGATTGCCGTTGGAGGTCCGGGGAATCAGCCCCCCGGTGCCGGCATAACTCTGCACATCCACGAGGTACCAGTTCTGCTCCAGGTTATAGGTCAGGTAAAGGTAAAGGTCGTCGTTGCTGACGCTGACGGAGCCTATATCTTTTCCGTCCTTGATCTTTAGATTCGAAGTAAAGGTGGAGCCGCAAAAAGCTTTAGTGGGAAAGGTAAACAGGGATTCGAAAGTGGCGATGGGGGGTGGAACTTCGGTAGGGGTTTCCTCAGTATCCGGTTTTTGGCAGGAAAGGGCTGCAACCATAATGCATAGCATTACCAACAGGCGCTTTCCCGGCAAGGTACGGTGACTCATACAATTTGTTTTCAGGTGACGAATTAAGCGGTCATCAACAGGAAATAGGATTGTGATCTTTCTGAGGATGGGGCTAAAGTAGAAAGCATTTTCCAGAAATGCAAGCAGCTAGCTGAAAAAATATATATGAAAACACTCATGAAAAGAAAAAACCCCGCGCCTATTCCTTTGCGGGAAAAAGGCCGGGGCGCTGTATATCGTTGAACCTAAAAGGGATAGACCACCTAAGTAGTTCTCCTTAGCCGGACCTAATAGCCGCGGGTATTTTTTCCTTCCATATAGTTCATAAAAGCCTTATTGACCACCCTGTTGCCGCCGGGCGTGGGGTAGTTGCCGGTAAAATACCAGTCGCCCTTGTTGTTGGGGCAGGCCTCGTGCAGCGATTCGATGGTCTGGTAGATTACGTCTACCGGCAGGCCCAGGTCGGGTGGGGTGATCAGCTGTGCGATCTTTTTGGTGATCTCCTCGTTGCTGAAGGGCTTGTAGACCTGCTTGACCACGTTCACGGTATGCAGCTTGTCGGCGCGGGCCAGCTCCTGGCACTGCTCATAGAGTTCCCGCAGCAGGTCTTCCATACCGCGGTCCTTCAGCAGGGCCACGGCGGCGTTGAAGGCAATAAAGTCGCCCAGCTTGCTCATATCAATGCCGTAGCAGTCGGGGTAGCGGATCTGAGGGGAGGAAGAAACCACGATAATGCGGCGGGGCTTCAGGCGCGCCAGCATGCGGATGATGCTTTCCTTCAGGGTGGTGCCCCTGACGATGGAGTCGTCGATCACTACCAGGGTATCCTGGCCGTCGCGCACGGTGCCGTAAGTAATGTCGTATACGTGCTGTACCATTTCGCTGCGGCTCACGTCTTCGGTGATAAAGGTCCGCATCTTCACGTCCTTGATGGCGATCTTCTCCATGCGCACGCGGCGGTTGATCATTTCGGCCAGCTTCTCCGGGTCCACGTTGGCACCCCACGACTGGATGCGCTCGATCTTGATCTTATTGAGGTAGTCCTCGCAGCCCTTCACCAGCCCGTAGAACGCCACTTCGGCGGTGTTGGGAATAAAGGAAAAGATGGTATTCTTCAGGTCGTACTCGATGGCGTCGAGCACTTGCTTACTCAGGTTATAACCCAGGTTGGAACGTTCACGGTAGATCTTCTCGTCGCTACCGCGCGAGAAGTAGATGCGTTCGAATGAGCAGGCTTTGCGCTCCTGTGGCTCTACCACCTGTTCGATGCTGACCTCGCCGTCTTCGGTGACGACCAGGGCGTGGCCGGGCATGAGTTCCTTGACCTCGTTCTCGGGCACGTTGAAGGCTGTGCGGATGGCGGCCCTTTCGGAGGCTGCTACCACCACGTCTTCGTCCATATAATAATACGAAGGACGGATACCATGGGCATCGCGGAACACGAAGCCGGTGCCGTTGCCGGTGATGCCGCCCACGTGGAAGCCCCCATCGAAGAGGGGCACCGCCTTGCGCAGCACGGCGAGGATGTCCATCTGCTGGGGGGCGGCCTCGTCGGCCTTTTCCATAAAGTGGTAGATCACCTCCATCATAGCGGCCAGGTCGCTCTGGCGCTGGAAGGTGCCGGGGTCTATATTGATCAGCTCAAAGAGTTCTTCGGTATTGACCAGGTTGAAGTTGCCGGCCAGCGCCAGGTTGCGCGCCGGGATGGTGTGACGCTTGATAAAGGGATGGCAGAACTCCACGTTATTTTTTCCCTGGGTGCCGTAGCGCAGGTGGCCCAGCAGCAACTCGCCGAGGAAGGACAGGTGGCCTTTCATCAGGCCGGGGTACTGGCTGATCTCGGGGTTGAACTTCTGAAGTTCGGCTACCTCCTCGCCTATCTGCCGGAAGATGTCGGCAATGGGCTGGTTGGCCGAGGAGCGCATACGGGAAAGGAAGGGGTAACCGGGTTCCACGGATAGCTTGACGGCTGCCACCCCCGCACCGTCCTGGCCGCGGTTGTGCTGCTTTTCCATCAGCAGGTACATTTTATTGAGTCCCCACATTACGGAGCCGTATTTCTGCTGGTAGTGGGAGAAGGGCTTGCGCAGCCGGACAAAGGCCAGGCCGCATTCGTGTTTTATAGCGTCGCTCATGCTTGGTAAGAAGGCGCAAAGGTAGGACCTTTAAAAGGAATTGGGAATTAGGGATTAGAGAGAGAACACGAATTAATACGAATTACACGAAGAAGGGAACGCAGATCGTCATGATGGTGATGATAACCGCGGAGCTTTTGTGGTTCTCAAATCGGGTAAATCCATTAAATCCTTCAAAATCCGGGTTCAGACATTCCACCCAAAGCGGAAGAATGAGGAAAGATAGACCCTTTAAGACCCTTATAGACCCACCCTACTTCGCCAGCTCAGCTTTGTTGCAGACCTTTGTAGTAGAGAAGCAAAAGTGCCCACCTGACCAGTCGGGCAGGCTTTTCTACCAGTTCTTTGACAAGGCGGATCTGCAGAGGAGCAGGACCTAAACTGCAGATTATCAGAGGTCCCGGTGCTGAGGATCCTGCTATCAAGTCCGTATCTGCGGCGGATCACAAGCCCGTCACAGGCGTATATAGACCGGCTCTTAAGAGGCGTCCGTGAGCAGGAATAGATACCAGGATGAGGGCAGGAAGAGTAGTCTGCGTGGGAGGGTTCAGGCTAGCAGCCAGAAGCTCACAGCTCACAGCTCAAAACTCGCGGCTCGTAGCTCGAAACTCCACTTAAAAGGCGATCCGTTGCAGCGAGTGGGGAACTTTCACGGTGAGGGTGCAGCCCTTGCCGGGGGCAGAAGTGATCTTTACCTCGCCGCCAAAGAGCTCGGCCCTGTTGCGCATGTTGGTAAGGCCCAGGCCTTTACGTACCCCCTTTGGGTCGAAGCCCTTGCCGTCATCTTTAATCTCCAGCAGCAGGAAAGCCTTGTCGTTGCGCAGCAATACCGACACCTTCTGGGCTTCGGCATGCTTCACGATGTTGTTCAGCTGCTCCTGGATGATGCGGAAGATCATCAGCTTCTTGTTGTCGGCCACCTTTTCTTCGTCGAATTCGTAGTCGTCGAGGTCGATGCGCAGGTACTGGGTACGCGAGATGGTTTCCACCAGGTCGCTGACGGACTCCATCAGGCCGAGGTCGCCGAGGGTGGGCGGCATCAGGGAGCGCGACATGCGGCGCACTTCGTTGATGACGTCGGAGATGCCTTTGAGCGCCATGGAAATCATTTCGGCGGTGGTATCGTCGGCCGATGACTTGGCCAGGTCGAGGAAAAGCTTGGTAGTGGTGAGCTGCTGGCCGATATTGTCGTGCAGCTCCTTGCCGATCTCCTTGCGTTCCTTCTCCTGCCCGTCGATGCTGGCCTGGGTGAGCAGTTTTTGCTTGTTGATCTGCTCGTCTAGCAGGCGCTGCTCCAGTTTCTTACGCTCGGTGATGTCGATGACCGAGTTTATGAGTTGCACCACATTTTCGTTCTCGTCGAGCACCAGGTCGATGTTGACCAGCAGCCAGGTGCGCTCACCGCTGCAGTCCAGGTCCAGCCCCATTACCGCATCGTGTACGGGCTTTTTGGTATGCGCGGCTTTGTACAGGGGACGCTCTTCGGGCAAAAATGGTGTGCCGTCCTCTTTGAACGCCTGGGGGAAGAGCTCGAGCACCTGCTTACCCTGCATCTCTTCTTCGGTGCTGTTCAGCAGGCCTGAGTAGGTTCGGTTGCAGATGACCAGCTCGCCGGAAGCGTCGTAGAGGGAGATGCCGATCTGCAGGTCGGAGATGAGGGTGCGAAAGCGCTTTTCGCTTTGTTTCAGGGCATCGGAAGCTTTTTTGCGCAATGTATCGTCGTGGAAGTAGATCGCGAGGCTGTTCACGTAAGGATTATTCAGCAGGTTGTGGCCCCGCACGGAGCACCACAGCCAGTCGCCGCTTTTCTTCAGCAGGCGCACGACAATGAACTTGTATTCGGGGTTTTCCTTTACTTCTTTCTGGAACGACTCCCAGGCAAAGCGCACGTCGTCGGGGTGTACAAAGTCGAAGGCGTTGCGGCCGGCCACTTCCTCGGGCTCGAAACCCAGTATGTGGCGAACGGATGGAGAAACAAAGGTGATGGCACCGGCAGAGTCGGCCAGCAGCATGCCGTCGAGCGAATCGGCAATTAGGCTGCGGTAGAAAGCCTCGCTTTGCTGCAGCTTCCGGTCGGAGAGCTTGCGGTCGGTAATATCATGGCTGACCGACATGATGCCGATCTTTTCGCCTTTATCGTTGAATACGTTGGTAGCGGTATGCAGCAGGTAGTGGGTCTCGCCTGCGGCATTTATAAAGGATACTTCGCCACTCCAGGTGTTTTCCCTTTCCAGCAGGGCAAATACTTCATCTTTGGTATAGTCGCCGTAATGGAAGCGGAAGAACTCTGATGCCCGCCGGCCGAGCACCTCCGTGCCCTTTACGCTGAAATACTGTTCGGCAGCCCGGTTAAAGCCGATGACCTTTCCTTCGCGGTCAATAGTAACGATAATATCGGTCACCTGTTCCAGGATAACAGCCTGTTGCTGCAGCTGCTCTTCTTTGGACTTGGTGTCGTGGATATCGACGATACACCCGATGTAGCCCACAAAAGTGCCGTCTTCCAGGAAGCGAGGCACACCAGTGTCCTGCACCCAGCGGTAGGAGCCGTCACGGGTGCGGATACGATATGTCAGCAGGATAGACTGCCGTAGCTCGAAATGCTCATCAAAGACCTTTCCCGCTTCTCCGACATCCTCGGGGTGCACCACGCCGGACCACCCGGCACAGGGGTCCCTGACGATGTCCACGCCGGTAAAGTTCATCCAGTGCTTGCTGGTGTAGGTGGTTTTATTGGAAGCATCACAGATCCAGATCATCACCGGCGCCGTGTCGGCTATATAACGGAAGCGGTTCTCACTTTCCCGGAGCTTCATTTCGGTTTCCTTTCGTTCGGTGATGTCGGTGCCGGTCACCAGGTAACCCAGGGGAGAGCCGTCCTCATCATTCATCAGCTTAAAGCCGGCCAGGATGGTCACTTTCCTGCCATCGGTAGGGCGGGTAAAACAGACCTCTCCCCGCCAGGCGCCTTCGGCTATTATGGTGCGCTTTACTTCTTCGGAAGAGCTGCCGGGGTAGGAAAGATCTAAAAGGTCGGTCAGCTGGTTGCCTAATGCCGATTGTGCTGGGACGCCGTAGATCTTTTCGGCCGCAGCATTCCACGTGGTAGGCCGCAGCTGCAGGTCGGTGGAGGTCAGCACATCGGAGGTCTGCTCCACCAGGTTGGCCAGCATTCTTGTTTCCTTGTCCGCTTTTTTGCGGTCCGTGATATCGCGTTGGGTACCCCAGATGCAGACAAGGCAGCCGTTCTGGACAATGCCGATAATGTTGTTGAGGAAGTATTTATCCTGGCCGAAGCGGTCTTTTTCGTGCGACTCGGCATCGGATAGACGGAAGCCGTTTTGCACAAAAGCCCGGATGTATTCGATATTAGCGCTGTCGGAGAGGTCGAGCAACTGGCCGCTAAGGGCACCGATAAGATCGTAAGGCTCCTCGAAGCCATACATGCGGGCCATGGAAGTATTGCACTCCGATATATAGCAGTCGGTGTAAAGGAGTTCCACGATCTGCTCCACCGGCAGGTGAACAGATACGGGTGTACGGAACTGCTGGCAGAAGATGCCTTCGGAGCTTTGCTCTATAAAGATCTTGTACTTTCCGGTTTCGGCCAGTGCTTCCTGCTGGATAATATTCCACCGGGTGGCGTCGGTTACGGCTACCTGCCACAGGCAGGCCCCATCCACTTCTATGACCGAGAGGAAAACTTCGGCCATGACCTTGTCGCCGTTCTTTTTTACCTGCAGCGCCTCACCTTTCCATTCCGCCGCCCCGCTATTCTTTAGCTCCTCCACCACTGTCAGCTGGCCCAGGGGGTGAAACAAGCCGGCAAAGCCAAGGTTATTGAGCTCTTCGGCACTGTAACCATAAAATGCCAGGGCCGCCTTATTTGCCTGCACAATGTGCAGTGAATGGGGTTCGATAACAAAACCGGGGAGGGGGTGCAACTCAAAAAGAGCCGACCGGAGCGGACCTGCTGTCGAAGGGAATTGATGGGGAGACAGTTTATTCACGGAAGTTTTGGCCTAGCAAAGGATTTCGGACCAGGTACAAAGTACCATATTTATCCGTGGGATAAAACCTTTACCGAGGAATTTTTAAAGGCACTAAAGGTTTTCCCGTATGCCCCGGGGTCCAACTGCCTACTGGTTGGTAGCCAGGTCGTCGCCTACTTTCCACCGGTTCAGCTGCTCGCAACCGGAAAGAGAGGGATCCACCATGATGTAATAGGTAGGGATGCGGTCCTTCAGCCACTTATCGAGCACCTGCATCTTCTTTTCTTCGAGGGCCAATTCGGCTACCTTGTTGTAGTCGTCGCGCAGGTTCATGCGGTGCGGTTCCACACGGCTCTTCAGGTAAAGCAGGCGCACCCCTTTGCGGCCGCGCTCATCGGTAAAGGCAACCGGCTGAGAGTATTCGCCCACCTTCAGCTTATCCAGTTGAGTTACGATATCCTTATCCAGCTCGTCTATATTTACGAAGGTGCCACTGCGGCCGGTCAGGTAAGGACCGGTAAACTTGGCGTTTTCGTCTTCACTGTACTTACCGGCAGCGGTAGAGAAGTCCATAGTTCCGGCAATCAGCTTAGCCCGTACAGAGTCGAGCCTGGAGATGGCCGCATTGATCTCTACCTCGGTCACCGGGGGTACACGAAGGATATGACGCACCACGGCGTCATCGCCATTACGGGACACCATCTGGATCAGGTGATAACCAAACTTAGACTTTACTACAGGGGATATCTCGCCTTCCTTCAGGCGGAAAGAGGCGGCCATAAAGGCCGGATCCCAGACTTTCTCGTTGCGGTTCAGGCGGTACTGGCCGCCGGTCTCCTTAGAGCCGGGGTCTTCGGAATAGTTGCGGACCAATTGGTCAAAGGTAGCCACCCTCATTTCCAGCTGGCGCTTATAGTTGTTCAGTTCATCGATCACATACTTGTCCATATCGCGGCTCGACTTAGGCAGCAGCACGATCTGGCCGATCTCCAGTTCGGTCTCATAGAAGGGGAGACTGTCCTGGGGAATGCGCTCAAAGAAAGCTTTTACTTCAGTAGGAGTAATGCGCACGCTTTCCACCACTTTGCGCTGCATCGACTGGGCCAGCTTGTTTTCGCGCACCGACTCCCGGGCGTCGTCTTTGATCTGGTAGATGGTCTTTCCGGCAACCGCTTCCAGGTTTTCCTGGGTGCCATATTGGGAGATGAAATAACGGATACGCTGGTCCAACTCGGCTTCCACTTCCTCTTCCTGCAAAGGCAAAGAGTCTTTCTGGGCCTGCAGCATCAGCAGCTTGGACACCAGGGCCTGCTCCAGCACCATGCACTCGGCACCTGCCGGCAAAGGCTGCCCCCCGCGGGCGGCATCGGCAAGGGTATTTTTAATATCGGACTGCAGGATAATGCGGTCGCCCACCACCCCCACGATCTTATCGGCTACGATCTTCTGAGGCTGTGCCAGTGCGGCTACGGATAATCCAAGAACGGCTGCAAACAGGGAAAGAATCTTTTTCATACTATAGTAAGTCGTCAAAAATACTCTTTAGAAACAAAAATCCCCGCTTATTAAAGCAGGGATTAACAAAGTTTTACTGGCGTAAGCCTCAAGATTCAAGGAACAAGGCTTAAGGTTAAACCTGGCCTTGTTCCTTTTGCCTTATTGCTTATAATGTTCTCTTTACTTCTTCCAGTTCGTATGCCTCCACGATATCGCCGGGCTTAATGTCGTTGTAGTTCTTGATGGTCAGACCACACTCCATACCCATTTGCACATCCTTCACGTCGTCCTTGTAGCGTTTCAGGGAACCCAGTTCGGCGTTCTGGCCTTCACCGGTCGGGTACACCACGATACCATCGCGGATGATACGCACCTTGTTGTCGCGCTTGATACGTCCGTCGAGCACATAACAACCGGCAACGGTGGCCTTGTCGAACTTGAACACCTCGCGAATCTCCACGTTGGCCACGATCTTCTCCTGGGTCTTCGGCTCCAGCATCCCTTCCATAGCGCTGCGGATCTCTTCAATGGCGTTATAGATGATCGAGTAGGTCTTGATCTGGATACCGGCGTTCTCTGCCAGGCGGTTGGCCTGCATGGAAGGACGCACGTTAAAGCCGATGATGATGGCATCGGAGGCCTCGGCCAGCACGACATCGCTCTCATTGATCTGGCCCACGCCCTTGTGGATCACGCTCACCAGGATCTCCTCGGTCGATTGTTTCTGCAAGGAGTCACTCAGGGCTTCCACCGAACCGTCCACGTCACCTTTGATGATTACTTTCAGCTCCTTAAAGTTACCCAGGGCCAGTCGGCGACCGATCTCATCGAGGGTAATGTGCTTCTTGGCCCTCATACCCTGCTCGCGCAGGATCTGGGCACGGCGGTTGGCTATATCCTTTGCTTCGGACTCCTCGGCATATACCTTGAACTTCTCACCGGCCTGTGGGGCACCGTTCAGGCCCAGGAGCAGTACGGGAGTGGACGGTGGTGCTTCGTCGAGACGCTTGTTGCGCTCGTTGAACATGGCTTTTACACGGCCGTAGTGCTGGCCGGAAACCACCAGGTCACCGTTGCGCAGTGTACCGTTCAGTACCAGTACGGTCGTTACATAACCCCGTCCCTTATCCAGCGAGGCTTCGATGATGGTCCCGGAAGCTTCCCGCTCGGGGTTGGCTTTCAGGTCAAGCAGTTCAGCTTCCAGCAGGATCTTTTCCAGCAACAGGTCTACGTTCAGACCCTGTTTGGCACTCAATTCCTGGCTCTGGAACTTACCGCCCCATTCTTCCACCAGGATGTTCATCCCGGCCAGCTGTTCGTAGATCTTCTGCGGGTTGGCGCCTTCCTTATCGATCTTGTTGATGGCAAATATCATCGGAACGCCTGCCGCCTGTGCGTGGCTGATGGCCTCCCGCGTCTGGGGCATGATGGCATCATCGGCCGCGATCACGATCACAGCGATATCGGTTACCTTGGCACCGCGGGCTCGCATGGCGGTAAACGCTTCGTGACCAGGGGTATCGAGGAAGGTAATGTCTTTTCCGTTGGGCAGGTTCACCTGGTAGGCTCCGATGTGCTGGGTGATACCACCCGCCTCACCGGCTACTACAGAGGCCTTACGGATATAGTCAAGTAGCGAGGTCTTACCATGGTCAACGTGACCCATGATGGTGACAATCGGAGAACGCGACACTTTACCGTCATCGCCTTCCTCATCGCCGTCTTCTTCCTCCATCTCCATCTGCTTTTCCATATCGATGAACTCGACATCAAAGCCAAACTCGGAAGCTACCAGTTCGATTACTTCCGCATCGAGACGTTGGTTAATGGATACCATGATACCCAGGCTCATACACTTGGAGATTACCTCGGCAAACGACACATCCATCAGGTTGGCCAGCTCACTCACCGAGATAAACTCGGTTACCTGCAGCTTGTTGCTTTCCTGACCCTCGGCTGCTTCGGCCAACTCATGCCTCCGCTCGCGGCGCATCTTGGCTTTCAGGTTCTTACCCTTATGACCACCGCCACCAGAGAGTTTCGCCTGCGTTTCCTGTATTTTCCGTTGGATCTCTTTTTCGTCCAGGGGTGCCTTATCATCCCTGCGGGTGAAGGTAGGACGGGGACCCACACGCTGGCCACCCTGGCCCTGACCAAAGCGACCACCGCCGCCTTGCTGACCACCCTGGCCTTGTTGTCCGCCGGGACGGGGACTGCGCTGAATGCGTGGCCCCTGGCCACCCTGCTGACCACCCTGTGCGGGACGGAAGCCCTGGCCACCCTGGGCGGTATCTTTCTTTTCAATGGGGATGCGCTTACGCTTGCGTTTCTCATCCATTTTCGGACGGGTATCGCTATCCACCGGCAGTTCAATCTTTCCGAGGATCTTGGGTCCTTCGAGTTTCTCTGCCCGGATGTTTTCAATCACCGGGGGCGCTTCTTCTTCTTCGGGCGTCTGGGCCACCACTTCGGGCTCCACCTGTGCCGCCGGCCTGATCACTTCAGGCTCCTGGGGCTGTTGCTCCGGCTCGGCCTGAGGAGCGGGCTCTGCAGGAGCAGGCTGCGGCTCTTCGGCCACCGGTGCCTCAACGGGCTGCTCTTTTTCCTTCTCTTTTTTGGAAGCGCCCTTCTTGGGGCGGGTAGAAGAGTCGATAGTCGACAAGTCTATTTTCGTAATAACCTTTGGACCCTCAATGCCGGGGGTTTCCATATTCACCTCAGGGGCCGACGGTTCCGGCTCAGTTACCGGGGGCACTTCCGGCTGGGGGGCAGGGGCAGGCTCCACCACAGGGGCTGGCTGTTCCGGCTCGGGCCGAGGAGATTCCTCAACCGGTGCTGGCGCAGGGGCAGGTGCGGGCTCCTCTTTCTTAGGTGCCGCTTTCTTCTCCTCTTTGCGGATGGAGATATCTTCTTCGTCTCTTTTTCTCCGGGTCTCTGCAGCGGCTGCCCTTGGCAGGTCGATCTGCTCACTCTTCATCTTGGCCACCTTATCACTCTGAAACTCGGCCTGCAGCGCACGGTACATATCCTCCGTGAGCTTTGCCGTAGGCTTCAGGTCATCCTTGTTGAACCCTTTGCTCTCCAGGAAGTCCACCAGTGTATCCTTACCGATGTTAAACTCCTTGGCTGCTGCCATTAACCTGGGTGTCGTTGTTGTTTCTGCCATTAAATGCGGTTGTATGTCGTTTTTTCTCTTTACGGTCCGGGAAAGTGGTACAACCAGCCTCCTGATTCCGTTTGCCACCCGGCGGTTTATGCCGGACAGCTTTTGTAAAATATATTACTCTTTTTCAAACTCGGCCTGGAGCACCTTGCGCACTTCATCGATGGTCACCCGTTCCAGGTCGGTACGGCGTTCCAGCTCCTCGGCGGTCAGGTCCAGTACGCTGCGGGCTGTATCGCAACCCACCCTCTTCAGTTCGTCGATCACCCAGGTTTCAATCTCATCGCTGAATTCTTCCAGGTCGATGTCGAACTCCTCTTCCTGTCCTTCATTATCGCGGTACACGTCGATATCGTAACCCGTCAGCTCACAGGCCAGCTTGATGTTCACGCCCCTGCGGCCAATGGCCAGGGAAACCTGGTCAGGCTTGAGGTACACACTGGCGTGCCTGCCTTCCTGGTCCAGTTCCATATTGGTGATCCGGGCCGGGGTTAGCGAACGCTGGATTAAGAGCTGAATATTGTTGGTCCAGTTAATAACGTCAATGTTCTCGTTCTTCAGTTCGCGCACGATGCCGTGGATGCGGCTTCCTTTCATACCTACGCAGGCACCTACCGGGTCAATACGGTCATCGTAGGACTCTACGGCCACTTTAGCACGTTCGCCGGGCTCGCGTACGATCTTTTTAATAACAATCAGGCCATCGAAGATCTCCGGTACTTCTATTTCCAACAATTTTGCCAGAAACTCGGGCGCGGTACGCGAAAGAATGATCACCGGCGTATTGTTGCGCATGTCTACCTTCTTCACTACGGCACGGATGTTCTCCCCCTTCTTAAAGTAGTCCTGCGGAATCTGTTCGCTCTTGGGCAGGATAAGCTCATTGCCTTCCTCGTCCAGCAGCAGGATCTCTTTTTTCCATACCTGGTACACCTCGGCAGAGATGATCTCCCCGATGCGGTCTTCGTATTTCTTGGCCAGCAGGTTCTTTTTCAGGTCCGATATACGGCTGGCCAGGGTTTGCTTGGCGGCCAGGATAGCACGACGGCCGAAATCGTAGAGGTTTACTTCCTCGTACAACTCCTCGCCTACCTGGTAGTCAGGTTCTATCTTGATCGCCTGGCTGTATTCAATTTCCTCGTTGGTGTTGTAGATGTCGCCGTCTTCCACGATCGTACGGCGGCGAAAGATCTCCAGGTCACCCTTTTCGGCGTTTACGATTACGTCGAAGTTATCGTCGGCACCGTACTTTTTGCGCAGCAGGGTCTTAAACACATCCTCAACTACACGCATCAACGTAGGACGGTCAATGTTTTCGGCATCCTTGAACTCCTGGAATGCCTCGATCAAATTGATACTTGCCATATTCGTTTTCTTTTAAAAAGCTTTAAGCCTTAAGCTTCAAGGCACAAGCCAGATTTTTAACCTTGAGTCTTGTGTCTTGCTTCCTGGGCCTTTCTGCTAGAACTTTATTTGAATCTTTGTT
>DASWYM010000425.1:0-9827 GCA_036404975.1 Chitinophagaceae bacterium | reverse complement strand
TGCTGGCGCCCCGCAACAGCGGGCAGATTGATTTTAAAAAAATAGGAGTGGTGCTGAATTGCTTGAATTGTTACGACCGTAGCCTGAATGCAGTGAGTATTGTAAAGTCCAGCGAGCAGTTAGCGGAGCAAAGGAAGATCTACGTGTCTACAATGATTATTATCCCCGAAAAAGAAGAAGCGGCTACCGCCATTAGGACGAATTAGCCGCTCATCTTTTGATTGTTCATATCGATCAGTACCCCCTGCTTCATCAGGTCCTTTACCGAAGTGGGTTCCGGAGCGATCCGGGCCAGGGGACCCATGGCTTTATATTCCGCCTCTTTCTGTTCCTTAATCTTTGCATAGGCCTCGTGACGGGCTTTACGGTAGATCTCCAGTAGCGTGAACAGGATGACCGGGTCGGCCAGGTTCTTAATGCTGCCGTACACACCCGCCTTCACCCGCTGCAAAAACAGGATCACGTCTTCCAGGGCGAGTTGGTCTTCGTAGGAAGTCAGCATCAGCTGGCAGGCCGTTACGCTGGTCTTTGTTTCGGTAGGCTTTTTATAGCGGGGCAGGGGCATAGCGGCAAAGAACTCCTTCAGCATCATCACCAGCAGGCGATACATGGTCTTATTGCCATAGCGCGCTATCAGTCCCGGTATGCGGTCTTCTACCGGTATACCCAGGAGCGCATCAAACCGAACGGCCTTATCGTCCTGATATTGTTGCGTCACCAGGTTGGCGATCATGGTGTACTCCACCGTCGATGTATACAGGCGCGATGTGTTACGGCGCGTCTTCGGCTTTTCGGCCGCCGGCGTATCAGGCACCCGTGCGCTGCTTTTATAGTTTACTTTCTTGATCATTTCTTTGTGTTTTTACGGATCGTCAATAGGATACCTCTTCTTCTGTGTCAGGGTCTTCTAACCCTAAACTCTAAACTCAAAACCCTAAACTGCTTAGGTCTTAACTGGCTTTCGCATATTGAATGCGCATCAGCCGCAGGCGCTGATACAGGCTGCCGATCACCAGGGCGGCATTGTTGTCGTCCAACTCCACCTGGTGCCATTCTTCGTCACTGTCCATGACGTAGAGGTCATCCTGTGGGCTCACGCATACCGCCCAGGCGCTAAAGGGAAAGCTGTGGGGCGTGGTCTTCACCTCGATAGCCGTATCGAAGTACAGGTATTCATGCCCCACCAGTTCCTTTACTATATCAATGCACTCCTGAAATATGTTGTTTGTCATCGTGCTAATGTTATTCTGTAGGTTGATTTGGATCGTTTAAACGCCCCTTCTATGATCTCGCCCGTCTCCATGTCCACCGATTCGCGGCCCGGGGCCACCCGGCGCAGCTTGCCTTCCACTTCTTTTTTCCGCTCCTGCAGCGCCTTGATCTGTTCTTCCAGGCTACGCCATTCCCCGTTGGCCGAGTAGTCATACGTCACGCCGGCTTCGCACATTTCAATCTTGGAGCCGGCATTGGTAATCAGCCGTCCGTGGTGCTTCACCAGCTCGTCGCGCAGGAACTGCACAAAGCGCTCATCGCGACGCACAGTCTTTACAAATTCCTCCATGGCTGCCAGGGCTTCCGCCACCTGGAAGACGTTGCCGTCCTCCAGCACATGCTCTACCGACTGGTCGGCCAGCTGGGCGATCTGCTGTTTCGACAACCCTTCCTGTATGGAAGGCAGCGTATGGTTAAGCGGCGCTAAGTGTTTTTCCATTGATTTGATTTCTGCGGTTAGCTATTAATTGTTGCAACAGTGGGTTGGTGTCTACTTCCTCTTTGTTCTTGTTATACAGTTCCACCAGCTCTTTCTGCGTCGCACACTTTTCTACCTTTTCGTACCAGTCGCTGCCGGGCTTTACCCCGTTCAGCACTTCCTCACCCTGCTCGCACCATTGGGCAATCAGTTCACCGGTCTTCTCCGTCGGCATAAAGGCAGGCTTCCCCATGAACAGACCGGTACGGTCCTTCGAGGTCGTAGCATTATGCTTCGTATCCATTTCCAGGTTGATGGTCAGTTCATACTCGAAGCCCTCACGGGTCACTTCCTTCAGCCCGGCCTTCTCGACCTTGACCCGGCCGCTGGTGTCCTTCGTCATCTCGTAGTCCTGCTTGCGGCGCACGGTAGTGATCACGTGGGCCGGTGAGTGCAGAATGGCATCGACAAAAGCCTGGTGACGCGGGGTCACTTTCGCCCAATCCTGGTATTTACCGCCCAACGATTCAACGATCTCCAAACAGCCGCCCTTACCATCCCACTCGTGCGAGATGGAATCCACAATAATCACTTCCATACCGGCCTTTTCGCAGGAGCGGATCGCTTCCACGTACCGCTCGGGGGAATAGGGTGCCGATAGGGGCAGCACATTGAAGTCGCCCAGGTGTGCATACAGGTCGGCCGAGCCGTTTTCTGTATCAATGATGGCCACCTTCGACAGGTCACCCACCAGTCCTTTGGCAATCAGGATGGCGCTATAGGTTTTACCGCCTCCCGATACGGCCGACAGGCCCAGGCGGATCTTTGCTTTCTTTCGTGTTGCTTTTCTTAATTGCATCGTAGTACTCGGTTTATAATTAGTAATAGCCCCCGCCCGTAGGCAGGGTCCTTTTGTTTCCTTTTAATTGTTTAGGGAAGATTAAGCAGCCGACTTCTGGCTGTTCTGGAAGAACTGGGCGAAGTAGCGGATAGCTGCTTCTTCAATATCTTCCAGGGAGCCGGTAACTTCCAGTACCGGCTTAATGTCGGTTCCGTGCCACTTCACAAAATCGACATCTACGGAGTAGCGCTCAAAAATGTCCAGCACATTGGCCGAAGGGTCGAAATAGCCCACGCCTTCCACCACCAGTTCACCCACCTGCTCCGTCACGATCTTCAGGTCACGCACCACCTTATGCTTCAGCGGATAGTGGAACGTAAACTCTTTTCTTACCTTGTTCATGTTTGGATATGTGAATTTTATTACTAAATTTGTGAACAATAAAGTTACACTTTTTCACATTATCAACAAGTTTTTCACATAGTTTCTTTGTTAAATTTCTTATCATGAATAATGGCTATAACATAAAGGAAATCAGGCAGTTATATAACCTAACCCAGCAGGAGATCGCAGTTGCCCTGGGCATTACCCGGGAAATGATCAATAAGATGGAAAAAGGCAAGCGCAGCGTGAGTAAATCGACCCAGGCACTGTTGCAAAGGTTCATGCAGGAACGTCAAGGTGAACAGTTTTCACAGGAGGCTGTTAAAGATGTGCAATTTATTGGCGTGCCCAAACGCAGTTCTTCCCTTCCTTACCACCTGCACCGCCTGGAACAAAAAAACGAGGCATCGCAGTACCTCGTGCCCCTTATAGCCCAGAAAGCGCAGGCCGGCTACGTAAAGAGTTACGACCAGGTGGACTACCTCGATACACTTGAAAAGCACGGCCTTCCCCCCGGTGTAAACCCTATTGGGGCCGCCTGGAGTTACTTTGAGGTGGATGGCGATAGCATGGAACCTACCCTGTGCGCCTCCGATATCATCCTGGCCAGCATGGTGCCGGCCGAGGACTGGACTGATATCCGGAACTTCTCGCTCTACGTGATCCTGGTAGGCGACCAGCTGTTGGCCAAAAGGATCTTTAAGAAATCCGAAAAGGAATGGGTGCTTATTAGCGATAACGAAGAAGCCTATCCCCAGATCACCATCAAGGTGGCCGATGTGAAACAGCTCTGGCTCTTCCGCCGCCATATCCGCTCCCGCGTTCCCCAACCCAAAGAATTTGTGATCAATCAATAGTGTACGACAACTTTATCTTTCGTAAAGGGGCTTGTATGGTCCCTTTTCTTTTACACGTATGCACCGTAATTAAAGGGAGCTAAAGTTTCTTAGGTGTCAAACAACCTCCGGTGCTCTCTTACACCCATACGACCATGATCCGGATGTTGTGCTGACCTGCTGCCCCCCAACCTCCTCCTCACAGCTGCTGTACGCCCATTAAAAGACCTATTCAACCCATATACAAGCCATATTTGATCCATATACAACCCATATATAACCCATACCTTTTAAGATATGGCTTATATATGGCTTATATATGGGTTGTATATGGGTTATATATGGCTTATACCCCCCTTTACCCGGATGTAAGTGGGGTATAGCGGTAAGATTTCGTGGCTGTCGGAAGGAAGGTTAGGAAAGGAAAAGCGGCATTAAAGGACGGGCAGGGCTGTTTGTATTGTAGGCAGGCTCTGGCTCACGTTTGACGCCTCATGTCTCACGGACCCACTCACCACTGACCACTCACCACTCAACCAAAACCCCTCCGGCGAATCATCCGGGCCGCGCTTTATTCTTTTCCCTAATTTTAACGCCATTATTTTTGCCTATGCCCTCAAATGCAAACAGACAGTTTCTGGACTTTGAAAAGCCGATTAAGGATTTAATCGACGAGATAGAGCGCCTGAAACATACCGCCGAACAGAAGAAGATTGACTATTCCGATATGATTGCCAAGCATGAGCAAAGCATTCTGGATAAACGGAAAGAGATCACACAAAACCTGACCAGCTGGCAGCGCGTCCAGTTGAGCCGTCACCCCGATCGTCCCTATACGCAGAAATACATTGAGAAAATGACCACCAACTTTGTGGAGCTCTTTGGTGACCGCAATGTGAAGGATGATAAGGCCATGATTGGCGGCTTTGCCCAACTCGATGGGGAAACCGTCATGATCATCGGCCAGCAAAAGGGGATCAACACCAAGATGCGCCAGATGCGCAACTTCGGTATGGCTAACCCCGAAGGCTACCGCAAGGCCCTGCGCCTGATGCGCCTGGCCGAGAAGTTCGGGAAACCGGTAATCACCCTCATCGATACCCCGGGCGCTTTTCCCGGCCTGGAGGCCGAAGAGCGCGGACAGGGCGAGGCCATCGCCCGAAACATTTATGAAATGATCCGCCTGAAGGTGCCCGTGATCTGCGTGATCATCGGAGAAGGCGCATCTGGTGGAGCACTGGGTATAGGTGTGGGCGACAGGGTGTATATGATGGAGAACACCTGGTACACGGTGATTTCCCCGGAAAGCTGCAGCTCGATCCTGTGGCGCAGCTGGGAGAAAAAAGAAGTGGCCGCCGAGCAATTGCGCCTGACCGCCGAACACATGAAGGGCTTTGGCCTGGTGGACGATATTATTCCCGAGCCTGTCGGGGGCGCACACTGGGACTATAACGAAGCCGCCGACATCTTAAAGAACTACCTGGTAAAAATATTGCGGGAATTGAAAACCATTCCGGAGCAGCAACGGGTGCAGAACCGTATCGAGAAGTTCGGTAAGATGGGCTTCTGGGACGAGGTGCCCGAAACGCCACAAACCAACGAACAACCATAGTCCGTAGAAAAGCGATCATTCATTACTAAATCTGCCAACTGATTATGTCTTTAAGAGACCTATTAAGAGGAACCGGTGTTGCGTTGGTGACACCTTTCAAAGGGGATGGTTCTGTAGACTTTGATTCCCTTGCAAACGTGATCAACTTTGTGATTGAAGGTGGGGTACAATACGTAGTGACCATGGGCACTACAGGCGAAACACCCACCCTGTCGCGCGAGGAGAAGCGCGAGATCATCGAGTTTACCTTTTCGACCGTGAGTGCACGCGTGCCGGTGGTGGTAGGGGTGGGCGGCAATAACACCCGCTCGCTGATCAGCGACCTGGAATATTTTCCACTGGGAAAGGCGGCAGCTATCCTTTCGGCCTCTCCTTACTACAACAAGCCTTCGCAGGAAGGTATCTTCCAGCATTATAAAGCGCTGGCCGAAGCCACACCCAAGCCCATCATCCTGTATAATGTGCCGGGACGTACAGGCAGCAACATTACGGCTGCCACTACCGTGCGCCTGGCCTCTGAAATAGACAACATTGCCGGTATCAAGGAAGCCAGCGGCAACATGAACCAGTGCATGCAGATCCTGCGCGACCGCCCCCAGGAGTTTATGGTAGTGAGCGGCGACGACGACCTGGCGATGGCCCAGATAGCCTGCGGCATGGACGGGGTGATCAGCGTGGCGGCCAACTGCTTCCCGAAAGACTTCTCTGTTATGATACAGGCGGCTCTTGATGGCGACTTCGCTCAGGCCCGTGTGCTGAACAACATGCTGCTGAAAGGATACAGCCTCTTGTTTGCCGAAAATAACCCGGCTGGCGTAAAGGCTTTTTTGAGCGAGCTGGGTATTATTGAAAACAACCTTCGCCTGCCGCTGGTGTCCCTGAGCGCACCCATACACGAGCAGGTGCGTGCGTTCCTGAAGACCCTGAAATAAACTGGAGACCCAATGCGAAGACTACTGCTGCTGTGCCTGGCGCTGGCCGGAACGATCTGTTCCTATGCGCAACACCGGATCACCTTACGCATTGGGTCCTTACCTTCTTACCACAAGCAGGGCGATGCTGTATACCTGGCCGGTTCTTTTAATAACTGGAATCCCGGTCAGCCCCAAATGCGGTTCGAGAACAGGGGAGGGGTGTACACCATTGATATTTCGCTGCAAAAGGGTACCTACGAATACAAGCTAACCCGGGGCAGTTGGGAGACGGCGGAAGCCGCAGCCGGAGGAGCACCGGCTTCCAACCGTGTGCTGCAGGTGGCTTCGGATACCCTTATTGAACTTTCCATTCCGGAATGGGCTGATCACTTGAAGGGAGAAAAGCGCCGTTCGGCTAATAAGAATGTAACGATTATCGACACTGCCTTTTTCATGCCGCAGTTGAACCGGTACCGGCGCATCTGGATCTGCCTCCCCGAAAGCTATACTACTTCCCGGAAGCGGTACCCCGTTCTCTATATGCACGACGGGCAGAACCTTTTTGACGATGCTACTGCTTTCTCGGGCGAGTGGGGCGTAGACGAGGCGATGGATTCCCTTGGTCCCAAGGTGCAGGAGATGATCGTAGTGGGTATAGATAATGGCGGCGATACGCGCATCAACGAGTACAGTCCCTATAATATGGAGCGCTTTGGAAAGGGCGAAGGGGCACCATACGTTGACTTTTTGGTGAAGACCCTCCGGCCTTATATCAATAAGCACTATAGAACCAGGAGATGCGGTAAGCATTCCTATACTGCCGGCAGTTCCATGGGTGGGCTTATCTCTTTTTATGCCCTTATGAAGTACCCTAAGAAGTTTGGTGGAGCCGGGGTGTTCTCGCCAGCCTTCTGGGTGACGCCAGAGCTGTTTAAGGCTATACCTGCTGACGCCAGAAAGATAAAAGGCAGGATCTATTTCTATGCGGGCATGCAGGAAGGCGATCGCATGGTGCCCGATATGCTGGCCGTGTTTGAACTCATGCGCCTGCACACTAAGGCCGATATGACTACGGTGATCCGCACCGAAGGCAAGCACAATGAAGCCACCTGGAGGCAAGAATTCCCGCGGTTTTATAAATGGCTGTTTGCGAAGAACAGGTAAGGGCTATATGCTACATGCTTTACGCTGTACGTATGTCAAATCATTGAGTCTTTAGAATTTATGAATGGTAGGCTCATCCAGCTGTAGTTCAGGGCTATTGACTATGGACCATTGTCTATAGGCCTGCTTAGTGAATCTCGTAGGTGTTGCCTTCGATGGCCAGATCGGTGTCGGGGAATATTTCCCGGGCTTCTAGCCGGAAGGGGTCGAGGGTGCTGTACTTGGAGCTGAAGTGCCCGATGAGGAGCTTTCTGACGCCAGCCTTAAGAGCCAGGGTGGCGGCCTCTTTGGTGGTGCTGTGGTAGCGCTCGCCGGCCTTGTCGCGCATGTTGTCGAGGTAGGTCGTCTCGTGGTAGACCATATCGACGCCCTGGATATAGGGGATGAGGGTCTCAGTGTAACGGGTGTCGGCACAGTAGGCGTACCTCTTTCCTTTTTCCGGAGCGGAGGTGACCGTAGCGTTTTTGATCACCTCACCTTTCGGAGTAATATAATCCAGCCCGTTTTGCAGGCTTGAATAAAAGGTCATGGGAATGCGCAATTGCCGCACTTTTTCTATCAGCAGCTTGCGTTTGCCTTCTTTTTCTTCGAACAGGAAGCCGTAGCACTCAATGCGGTGGTCGGTGGGAAAGCAGCTGATGCGGATCTTTTCATTGTCCACCAGCACGCCCGGCTCTGTAAGGGTATGGAAGTGCAGGGGGTAGGCCGTGCCGCTGTCCGCTACGTTGAACTGCAGCTCGATGATCTGTTGCAGGGGGGCGGGACCATACACATGCAGCTCCTGCTTATGGGCCAGCAGGTTAAACGTATTGAGTAAGCCCACCAGGCCAAAGTAATGGTCGCCGTGCAGGTGCGAGATGAAAATGTGCGAGATCTTGCTCCGGCGGACCTTATACTTTATCATCTGGATCTGGGTGCCTTCACCACAATCAACGAGGTAAGAGGTGCCATCGTGGTTCACCACCTGGCTGGTAGGATGTCGATTGAACGCAGGCACTGCCGAATTATTCCCCAGGATCGTAACCGATAGCATGCGATAAAATTAAGGGATACAGGTTGAAAGAAGCCTAGTTGCAAGCTTTGAGCCAGGAGAGGAGGATGAATGATGAGTAATGAGTGATGAGTAGGAGTGGGGGATAAGGCTTGGTCGTTTTGTTTGGCTTACCAAGTTATAATAAACCATTCCTGCAACGTGGTTTGGTATTCAGACAAACGCCTTCAGGGTGCTTTCTATCTGGGAAAGATAGCCACTGCCGAACAGGCGTAAATGTATGAGCAGGGGATAGAGGTTACATACCTGCCATTGTTCTTCATAATTGGAGGGCAAGGGATAGTGGTAATGATAGCTTTGGTAGAACAGCGGGTCAAAGCCGCCAAAGAGTGTGGTCATTCCCAGGTCAATGGAACGATGTCCATAATACACGGCCGGGTCGATCAGCACCGGGCGGGAGGCATCATTGCACATATAGTTGCCGCTCCACAGGTCGCCGTGCAGCAGGGCTGGTGGTTCTGATTCAAAGAGACCGGGCAGACGATCGTATAGCTGTTCAAAAAGCTGCTGGTGTTTAGGGTTTAATAGTTTCCGCTGCGCACATTGTTGCACAAGAGGCTGCAGCCGTTGGTGCATAAAGAACTGGCACCAATCCTGCTCCGGGCTGTTGGCTTGCTCCACGCTGCCCATGTAGTTGTCGTAATCGAGACCAAAGCTTTCCTGCGAAATGTGGTGCAGGGCAGCCAGGCCGGAACCAAAAGCTTTCCAAAATTCACTGGTCTTAGGTCCCGTGGGAATCCATTCCAACAGCAGTACCTGGTTGTCATTCACGCAGAATTGATCTATTACTTCAGGAACCCTGAGTACATTTGGGCGCCTGAGTAGCTGAAGTCCCTCCGCCTCCTTTTTAAATAAGTGTGGAAATTTTGTAGCAGAATTGACTTTACAGAAATAGGTGTCAGTACCGGTGGAAATCCTGAAGGTTTGGTTAATACTTCCTCCTCCAACCGGATGCATCTGCAGGGAGGAGGCATTCAGCTTTTGGGCGATGTCGTCCTGTAAAGAAGGGGACATAAGTTGTAATCCAGTAAAGGTTAGCAGGGTAAGCCGCTTTTGTTCCGGAAAGAGCTTATTAAAGGACGGCAGACTTATTCTTCCATACCGCCCAGTAGCTCCCGTTCGATCTCTTCCATCTGTACAATGTCCCAGGCCTCGCTCTCCGTGGGAGTTACGTTCATAAGCTCCAGGAGGTCATTGCTGTCGAGGTAAGCTTCCAGGTCTCCGGTAAGTTCACAAATCACGAAGGAGGCGCCGTTCTCGTAAAAGGCCTGTTGGGTCTTTACGAGGGTTTCTGCTGCCTCTTCATCCATGCTTTTAACATTCGTTAACTTAAGG
>DASWYM010000424.1:0-8195 GCA_036404975.1 Chitinophagaceae bacterium | reverse complement strand
GGCGCAGTACGGTGCTTTTGTGGACGATAAGAAGTCGATGGACGCCGTGACGGTGGATGCCGTCATCGACATTAATATCGATGCTTCCCAGCGCAGCGAGAATTTCGTGATGGACCTGCTCACCGGCGAGCCCAACTACATGCGCCATTACAACCACCTGGCTTTCCAGAGCTACTTTGTACACCCCCGCATGCTGGAGACGATGGACAAGCTGCGCTTCGACTGTTTCCGCGTGGGAAAGGTGAAGGAGCAGATCGAGGAGATGGAGCCCGTGGTCCGCAACTGCCACCTGATGTCGTTTGATATTACGGCCATAGCCACCGCCTATGCGCCTTCCAATACCTTCTCGCCCAACGGGCTGACCGGCGAGGAAGCCTGCGTGCTGATGCAGTACGCCGGCATGAGCCCCAACATGCAGACCATCGGCATCTACGGCTACCAGCCCGAGAACGACCGCGACGCGCTCACCGCCCGCCAGATCGGGCAGATGCTGTGGTATCTCATCGACGGGGTGAACCGCGGCATCACCGAGGCTTCGCTGGAGGACCGCGACTCGTTCAACGAGTTCCATACCGCCTTCGCCGAAGTGGACACCGTGTTCCTGCAAAGCAAAAAGACCGGCCGCTGGTGGATGCAGCTGCCCGACCAGAAGTTCATTGCCTGCTCGCGCAAAGACTACCTCATCGCCTCCAACAACGACTACCCCGAGCGATGGCTCAGGGCGCAGGAAAGGGTGTAAGCGCCCGACGGCCGCCCTAAAAAGTCATTAGGTCAGTAAGTCATTTGGTCATTCGTGACTGTGCGGAGCTTACACCGGGTTTGACAGGAGTTTCTTCTGAGTCAGTCCCGAATCTATAGGACTCGGGTTATACTCGGGACAAACTCGGCTCAAACTCGGGATATACTCGGGACAACCCCCTGTGGAGCGAGAAGGAATTAGGAATTAGGGAGAGAAAATCCTTCCTTTTTTCTCTTTTGCCCTTTTGCCATCTTAGCTTAAATAAAAAGCCCCGGCTAGTGCCAGGGCTTTGTGCATTATAGTTTCTCCTAATTCCTAATCCCTAATTCCCCTTTGGAGTCTCAGGAGTATTCTTATTGTACTGCGCCTCGGCGTCCTTCGCTTTCTGGAAGTCGAGCACCACGCCGTTGATGCAATAGCGCAGGCCGGTGGGCGGGGGACCATCGTCGAAGACGTGGCCGAGGTGCGACTTGCAGCGGCCGCACTGCACTTCGGTGCGCTTCATGCCGTAGGAGTTGTCGGGGGTGTAGATGATGCTGCCCTTGGAGATGGGCTGGTAGAACGAAGGCCAGCCGCAGCCGCTCTCGAACTTGGTGTCGCTCATAAAGAGGGCGTTGCCGCACACGGCACAGTAGAAGGTGCCCTTGTCTTTGATGTGCTCCAGGGGGCTGCTGCCCGGGCGCTCGGTGCCTTTCAGGCGGGCCACCTGGTACACGTCGGCCGGCAGGATCTTCTTCCATTCGTCCTCGCTGAGGTTCACCTTCGAAGCGTCGGTGTTGGAATATACGGGGTTGTTGCTTTTATCGGTTGCTGCCATAGACTTGGGTTTTGTGGTTTGCGAAAAGGTGCAGGCCTGGAACAGGAGTAACAAGGCTGCAAAGACAATTGTTCGTTTCATACAGAAAAGTATATACCAAATTTACGCAGAAAGGTGGCGGGTGGAGTGGTAAAGGAATGTGAAAGGAGGGAAGGTTTATAGTCCATGGTCCATGGTCTATAGTCGTGTCTTACAGCAGCGGGCTCAAAATGGGCAGAGAAAAGTGGCGAGGGGGCGGTAAAACCCTTTCTCTTACATGCGGCCGGCTATGGGCCATGGACTATTGACTATCGGCCCTCCCTCGAAGCTGATCGCTATCAGCCCTCCTCTACCGCTTTTTCCGTTATATTTGTCCCTTAAGGCTAGTAAGTACATTATGTTCAATATTATTCTCTTTGGCCCTCCGGGCAGTGGAAAAGGTACCCAATCGGACAAGATTGTAGCACGTTTTGGATTAGTTCACCTGTCTACAGGTAATTTATTGCGCCAGGAAATTGCGGACAAGACCCCCCTGGGCACCGAAGCAAAGAACTTTATCGACAAAGGTCAACTGGTGCCCGACGAGGTGGTGATCGGCATGATCGACACCATGCTGGAAAAGCACGCCGATGCCAAGGGCTTCCTTTTTGACGGCTTCCCGCGCACCGTGGCCCAGGCCGAAGCCCTCGACAAGTTGCTGGCGCTGAAGAAGACCTCCATCTGCAAGGTGCTGGCCCTCGAGGTAAGCGAAGAGGAACTGGTACGCCGCCTGGTAAAGCGCGGTGAGACTTCCGGCCGCAGCGATGATACCGACGAGGCCATCATCCGCAACCGTTTTAACGTCTATAAAAAGGAAACCGAACCCGTGGCAGCACATTATGCGAAGCAGGATAAGCTGGTGCGCATAAAAGGCGAAGGTTCGGTGGACGATATCTTTAACGCCCTGAGCTCCTGCATCGTTGAAGAGATGCAGGCCCAGGAAGCTAAGGACGTTAACGAATAACCTGCTCTACGCGGGTCAATCTCCCTTCGGCATTCATTCCCTCCACGACCACGCGCAGTGAGTTGGAGACATCGTTGTTGTAGAACTCGATGCGGATTCTTCGTGTCGCCTTGTCGGTGAGCACGTAGGGGTTCCAGTACAGGGTGCTGCGCACGTCTTCCACCTCGTGCAGGGGATCGTAGTTGGCGTAGTTGGGCGAGTAGAACTCCTTCGGCATCGAATAGCCGGTGAGGGTTCCCTTGGCCAGGCCGGGCGTATTGCTTTTGGCCACTTCGCCGCCCTTGCGGGTGTACACGGCAATGGCGCCGCCGGAGCCGCCCAGCGCCGCCCCCATAAAGGGAGGATCGAACACTTTTACCAGGGCCACATCGCTGACCGGGATGGTGGTCAGCAAGTCCATATCGGCGGGCATCTCGTCGAGGAAGAAGGCCGGGGAGCCGCCCCTGCGGCTGACCGAATAGTTGCCGGCGCCGCCGCTGATCTGCAGGCCCGCCACCTTTCCCTGCAGGTACTGGATGATGTCCTGGTAGGCATTGACCGTGGGGTCGTCGGCCAGGTTAAAGGCGCGGGAGTTGCCGCCCTGGAACAGGCCGCTGGTATATCGGTCCTCCAGTTCGTCCACGCGGCTGCGTCCCTTGGCCGTTACGGTCACCCCCTGCAGGGTTTTGATCTTGTGCAGCTCGGAGGATACTTCATCGCTCTTCTGGGCAAAGAACTGGAGGCGCTGTTGCAGCGGGGCCACGTGGGCCTGCAGCAGCACGGCTGTGTCGATACCCAGCTTAATGTTCTGCGGGTAAGCCTGGCGGGCAAACTCCACCGAAGCTGCTTTGTTGATCTTGTCGATCTGGTTGAGCTGGTAATGCACTTTCACTGTATCGTAAAAGAAGAGCCCGTCCAGGGCAAAAGTGCCATCCCGCTTCACGGGTACGGCCGCAAACTGCTTGGCGGCGTTCTTGCCTTCCAGTATTATATTAAGTTGTTCGTTGGCCGATATCTGGCCGGGCAACACGCCGTACACATTGCCGCGCAGGGTGAGGTAGTTGTCGGCGGGGAACTTTACCCTGGGCAGCGCACCGGCAGACAGGGCTTGCCAGTCGTAGCGGCGCCAGCCATTGGTGAGCAGCAGCAGGTCGAAGTGCTCGCGTACCGAGTCGGCCGAGGAGGAGAAGTAGTAGGCCGGGTTGTGCACATAGCCCCTCAGGTCGGAGGTGAGCAGCAGGCGCGAATAGATGTCGTCGCTGCCGGCAGTGCTGATCTGGGCGTCGGTGATGGCCACCGACAGGTTGGAGCGCAGGGTGTCGGGCACTTCCACTTCCAGCACGTTCTTACCGCGCTTGGCCAGGTTCTTCACACCCCAGTTCACGCGGGTGGAAAAGAAATAATCGTTCAGGTCGATAAACACGAGGCGCTCGGCCACGGGTTTCCAGCCCTCGTCAAAGAGGGTGAGGGTCATGGTGCCGCTAACCAGCGAGTCGATGGGAATGGTGCCGCTGGTGGTCGTGGTGGCCGACAGGTTGGCCGAAGCACGGTAAACGGTGTATTGGTGCATGTTGGCCAGCAGGTGCACACGGTTGAAGCGGGGGCCGGCGTTGGCCGTGCGGTTGATGGTAAAGGCCAGCATATCGCCGATGGTCTTGAGCTCGAGGCTGACGCCTTCTTCCTTAAAGGCGGGCAGGGGCGTGGTGCCCGTGCGGCCGCTCTCGTCCTTCCATTCGGCGGTGTAGCGGGTTCCCGCTTCCGGGGTGATGGATAATTTGCCCATGCCGTCGTGCACGGTCTTAAAGGAGGTGATGACCTTTCCTTTGTCGTCCTTCACTACGCCCGAAACTTTGCGGGGCCGCTCGCCGTCACCGGTAGCCTTGAAAGCGAGCACCGACGGCAGGGTGGCTACCCAGTCGCCGCCCTCGGGAAAGAAGCGCAGGGTGGTGGGGGCTGCTTTTGCCGTGGAAGGGGAGGGCTTGCCGATGCGCAGGAAGCGGGAAAAAACAAAAGCCGTATCGAAGTTGAGCATCCAGGTGGTGTAGGCGCGGAACACAAGCCCCTGGCCTTTGAGGGTGCGGGGCAGGTCGAAGGACCCGGCAGCACTGGACTCATAGATAGGGAAAATTTTCTTATCGAGGACGTTGCCGCTTTCGTCCAGCAGCTCCGTATAAAAGTTGGTGCTGATGGGGGAGGGCATGTTCTTGGCCTGCAGGTAGGCTTTGAACCATACCGTCTCGCCGCCGCTGTAGGCCGGCTTGTCAAACTGCACGTGCATCTTCTCGTGCGGGTACTCTTCGTTGTAGCGGTTCAGGGTCGTGAGCAGGGCCTGGGAAAAAGCGGGGGCTGTGCTCACCAGGGTCAGGAACAGAAAGGTAAGCAGTTGAGGGAGAGTCCTTTTCATGGCCGAAACTTACCCTTTTTCTCGTTAGCAACCGCCTTGTCCTAAGTGAAAAAATGTTAAAACAACTTTCCGCTCCTTCTCATTACCCCTTAAAACTCTAAACTCAAAACCCGGAACTCTAAACTGCTCACCTTGCCCTTTGCGCCTAATTCGGTAAACTTGTGGTATGGACGAGAAGATCGATTTTCTGAAGAAACAGTTTATCCCGCTGCTGCGGCAGATCCCTTCGGACACCCTGCCGCACTGGGGCCAGATGACCTTTCAGCAGATGGTAGAGCACTTCACCGACAGCATACGCCTCGCCTCGGGCAAGCTGCAGCTCACGGAGATGTACACCCCCGCAGAAGACGTACCGAAGTACCAGGCCTTCCTCCTGAGCGACAAACCCTTCCGGGAGAATACGCTGAACCCCCTGGTGCCGGAAGTGCCCGCACCGGTGCGCAACAAAACCGTGGAGCGCGCGCTGGACGAATTGCAGGACGAACTGCAGTTCTTCTTCTCCGTGTTCGAGGCCAATCACCAGCAAAGGACCCGCAACCCTATCTTCGGCGACCTGGACTACGGGCAGAACGTGCGCCTGCTGTACAAGCACGCCCTGCACCACCTGCGCCAGTTCGGGCTTACGGTTTCGTAGGACACTCGCCCTTAGTCCAGCTTTTCACCCCCGCACAGCCGGCCTGGCAGGCATTGCCATAGGTCTTGCCGTCGCAGCCGCACACAGGGTCATACTGCTGCGTGCATACGCAGTCGGCTTTGGCCTGACCAATACAATCGCTTTGCTTTTTACAGCCACCCTTCTGGGCTGCGGTTACCAATAAGATCGATACGATGTAAACGATTTTCATAACAGTCGCTATTTATACAGTCAATAACATCCAACTTCGAACTTCCAACATCCAACTTCCCGCACAAAAGTATTTTCAAATAACTTTACCCCGCACATTTATTAATCATCCGAAACAAGAGGGATTTCTTGCTGTATGAAAAAACTGGAAAATTACCTCGCCGGTAAGTGGATCACCGGCGATGGGGAAGGACAAGTGCTTTACGATGCGGTCAACGGCGAAGCCATTGCCGCGGCCACCACCAGGGGGCTCGACTTTGCTGCCGCCCTTCACTACGGGCGCACCGTGGGCAACGCGGCCCTGCGCCGGATGACCTTCCACGAGCGGGGGCGCATGCTCAAAGCCCTGGCCCTCCACCTGATGGCCCACAAGGAAAAGTTCTACCCTATCAGCTACCACAGCGGCGCCACCCGCGCCGACTCCTGGATCGATATCGAGGGCGGCATCGGCAACCTGTTCTCCAATGCCTCGCTGCGCCGCAAGTTCCCCGACCTGCCCTACTGCACCGACGGCGAGCCGGTAAGCCTGGGCAAGGCGGGCACCTTTATGGGCCACCACCTGCTGGTACCCAAGGAAGGCGTGGCCGTGCACATCAACGCCTATAACTTCCCGGTGTGGGGCATGCTCGAGAAGTGCGCCGTCAACTGGCTGGCCGGCGTGCCCGCCGTGGTCAAGCCCGCCACCGTCACCTCCTTCCTTACCGAAGCGGTGGTGAAGGAGATCATTGCTTCCGGCATCCTGCCCGAAGGAGCGCTGCAACTGATCTGCGGCTCGGCCGGCGACCTGCTCGATCACGTAACCTACCAGGACGTGGTCACCTTTACCGGGTCGCACACCACGGGCCTGATGCTGAAGTCGGGCAAGCGAATCCTGGAAGAAAGCGTCCCCTTCAACATGGAGGCCGACTCCCTCAACGCCATG
Source organism: Chitinophagaceae bacterium (assembly GCA_036404975.1). Taxonomy (GTDB): domain Bacteria; phylum Bacteroidota; class Bacteroidia; order Chitinophagales; family Chitinophagaceae; genus Flavisolibacter. The sequence goes on along the minus strand of DASWYM010000424.1, from coordinate 1,508 downwards.
GTGCTGGGCGAGGACGTGCGCCCCGGCTCCCCCGAATGGGACCTTTTCGTGAAGGAGGTGCGTAAGGAGATGACCGTCAAGGCAGGGCAGAAGTGTACTGCCGTGCGCCGCATCTTTGTGCCGGAGGCCCTGCTGGAGGATATGTATATCGCTATCGGGAAGTCGCTGGCGCAAACCACCATCGGCAACCCGCTGAATGAAAAGGTGCGCATGGGCGCCCTGGCCGGCAAGGGCCAGCGGGACGAGGTGCTGGGCAACCTGCAAAAGCTGCTGGCTTCCTCGCAGGTGGTCTACGGTTCGCTGGACAGCGTGGAAGTGATCGATGCCGATGCGCAGAAGGGGGCTTTCATGTCGCCCATACTGCTGCTCAACAACAATCCCTTTGGCTCCGAGACGGTGCACGAGGTGGAATGCTTCGGGCCGGTGAGCACCATTATGCCCTACAACGGGACCAGCGAGGCCATTACCCTGGCCAAGAAAGGCAAGGGTTCGCTGTGCTGCACCATCGTGACGGCCGACTACCGGCTGGCCACCGACTTTGTGGTGGGGGCGGCCACCCACCACGGCCGTATCCTGGTGCTCAACCAGGAGTGCGCCAAGGAAAGCACGGGCCACGGCTCGCCCCTGCCCATGCTGGTGCACGGCGGTCCCGGCAGGGCCGGCGGCGGCGAGGAGATGGGTGGTGTGCGCGGGGTGAAGCACTACATGCAGCGGGTGGCCATACAGGGTTCCCCCTCGGCCATCAGTGCCCTTACCCATAGCTACCAGCAGGGTGGCGCCTCCACCGAAAGCGACGTGCATCCCTTCCGCCGGCATTTCGAGGACCTGCAGGTGGGCGATACCCTGGTGACGCACAAGCGCACCATCACCGAAGCCGACATCGTCAACTTTGCCAACGTGAGCTGGGACCACTTCTACGCCCACACCGACCATACCTCGCTGGAGGGCACAATGTTTGAAAAGCCTGTAGCGCATGGGTACTTCATCCTCAGCGCGGCGGCCGGCCTCTTTGTGGATGCCAAAAAAGGACCCGTGCTGCTCAATTATGGGCTCGATGAATGCAGATTTATGAAACCGGTGTATGCCGGTTCAACAATAGGTGTTAAATTAACAGTAAAGGAAAAGCTGCCCCAGGACCCCAGGGATGAAAACGACCTTCCGAAGGGTATCGTCAAGTGGCTGGTGGAGGTCACCGACGAAACTGGCGAGCATGTTGCGGTAGTAACGATCCTTACGATGGTAAAAAGGAAAGGAAGTGTCGCAAAGAGCTAGCAGAGAACACAGAAATTAGATGGAAAAGGTCAATAATATTACATCATCGATCATTTCTTGCTGCATGGATGTGCATCGGGGTTTAGGACCTGGACTTTATGAATCTGTTTATGAAGAAGTGCTGGCTTATAAGTTCGGAAAGAGGGGCATTGCCTTTAAAAGGCAAGTTCCTATTCCAGTGGTTTATGAATGTGTTAAGATGGACGTAGGGTTTAGGGCAGATTTTATTATAGAGG
>DASWYM010000423.1:0-6778 GCA_036404975.1 Chitinophagaceae bacterium | reverse complement strand
TACCAAATGACTTCGCGGGCTGCCGGGAAGGCGTAAGCAAACTGCTTTTGCACTTTTTCATCTACTTTTATGGGTGTGGCTGTTGCCGCCAGGCTGGCCATCAGGAAGAGGAAGAAAATCATCTTTTTCATGATCGTGTATTTAGGGGTGAATAATTCTCTGACACAAAGCTAGACCCCTTATTGATTGAGCAATTTGAAATGAATTACTGCTATCCATTAGTTTTATTCATGGATGAATGAATGAATGAGTGATGAGTGATCAGTAATGAGAAAAAAGGAGAACAAGAGAAAACGAATAAGCACGATCCCCAAAAGATATAAGGAACACGAACCCGGGAAAAGAGCAAGGGAACGTGGATACCTTTGATCATCAGGATTGGTGAAGATCTCAGCTCCCATTATATTTCTTCGTGTCTTCATGCACTTCGCGAATCCATGATCGGCGACGGCACTACTGCACTTATGCGTCCACGATAGTCTTACCGAAGGGCAGCAGGGATACTTCTACCAGCTTGAAGTGCTGACGGGCGAAGGGGATACCGATGATGGTGATAAAGAGCAATAGGCCGAACGCTATATGAGTAACCGCCACCCAGAAGCCGCCGAAGAGGATCCAGATGATATTCATCACCGTATTGAGGCAGCCACCGGATGAAGTAGTGGACACTGCCGCGCGGCCAAAGGGCCAGAGCACAAAGGAAGCAAGCTTGAAACACTGCAGACCAAAGGGAATGCCGATGATGGTGAGGCAGAGCACGGCTCCACCCACGAGGTAGCCAAGGGCGGCGATAAACCCGCCGAAGATCAGCCAGATAAGGTTGCCGAGCGTGTTCATGGTGGGAGGTTTGAATCTCCAAATTTAAGAAGATATGTCCTGCCCGTTAAGAAAAGGATTGAAGCTTTAGCCGCCGGGCCATAAAGCTGACAGTATTTTTCCCCGCCCTCTTTCATTCTACATCACTGCAATCGTTCCAGGGGTATATAATTTAATAAATCTTGCAGGCTGGAATACTCTTGGACATGAGCACCCAAAAGCCTTCAAACCCTTACCAGGTAAGGCTTTCAAGAAAGCGCTACCCCATTAGGAATTGTAAATAATCGACGAAGTAGATTTCAATGTCCCTTGTACCCTGAATACTTTTGTGTCAGAACATCACCCTACAATATCGATGTTCTTCCAACGAAGAAATAAACTCATTCATATAGCAAGCAATCGTTAACGTCCGCTGTTTCTACAGCGGATTCTTTTTGCCCCTACCCATTGGAGAAGGACGTGAAAGGTGAGACGGGAGACGTGAAATGTAAGACGTTTAAGACCCGGGGATCAATTCAGGCAGGGCAGCCCCGGGCCGGCCGCTCCCTTTAAACCCTCTCCACGGTATAAACGCCCCAGCTGAAGCCTAAGTCACCCCCGGGTGACGCCCTGGTAACAGCATGGCAGTAGCACTCCAATAGTACGGCAATAGTACTGTAATAGTACCCTTATAGTACCTTTTGCTATGTACTGTATCCCTACTACTGCAGTACTATTTGGGTACTATTGCAGTGCCTCTGCAAGGCCTTTACTACGGGATTACCCTGCCATGACCAGGCTGAAAACTCCGCGCAACCTGGCCAACTATGGGCACTGCCTTCGATCCTTCTCTGCCAGAAGAGCGGACGCGACGCGCCGGAGGTGCGCAGGGGAAAAGGCACTGGAGTGCCCCAAACGGGTCTCCCTAGTCCTTTAAATGAGCGAAGTGCCTCATTGAACCGGAAGCGGGTATCCCTGATTCGGATTCTGAGGCAAAGACTGTGGGACAGACATGGTGGTGTTGAGCGGTAAAGGAAAAGCACGCTGTCCATTCACATTAGATATAAGGCGCAGAGTAAAAGGTATTTGGAATTAGACAGGAAAAGGGGAAATGAGCAGTTCCTGGCGGGGCTGAAAACAAGAAGGTTCATGAAGGGACATATGAAAAACTCCTGCCTGGATGATGCCTGGCAGGAGTTGAGGAATTTGCTTGCGGGTGGAAAAGGCTCACTTAAAGGGTGGCCAGCTCTTTTTGGAGCTGGTCTTTCCAGCGGGCGTACAGGTCGTTGTAAAGAGCGGTTTGAGTGGGCTCCACCACTTTAAGCACCTGCTGCTGGGCAAACGCGTCGGAAGCCTTACGGAAATAGCCTGCCCCGATTCCGGCACCCAGGGCGGCGCCCACGCTGCCGTCGCACTCGTAGAGTTCTACGGGTACTCCGGTGGCCTGTACAAAAGCACCGGTAAATACCGGGCTGAGGAACATGTTGGCACGACCGGCACGGATCACCTGGGGATTCATGCCGTTCTCTCGCATGATATCCAGGCCGTAGCGGAACGCAAAGGCGATGCCTTCCTGGGCGGCGCGGAACAGGTGGGCCGGTGTGTGCTTGTTCAGGTCGATGCCGCGCACCTGGGCCTGCAGGATGCGGTTGTTCAGGATGCGCTCGGCGCCGTTGCCGAAGGGCAGGATGCTCAGGCCGTCGCTGCCCGGCACGATGCCGGCCGCCTGCTCGTCCATCTGTTTATAGGACAGGGTTCCACCCGCCACCAGGCGGATCCATTTGTTCAGAATGCCGGTACCGTTGATGCACAGCAGCACCCCTACCCTTGTCTGGCTTTCGGTGTGGTTTACGTGCGCAAAGGAGTTCACGCGGGATTGCGGATCGTAGGTGAGCTGGTCGCTCACCCCGTAGATCACGCCCGACGTGCCTGCCGTGGCAGCCACTTCACCTGGTTCAAGTACGTTCAGCGATAAGGCATTGTTAGGCTGGTCGCCGGCCTTGTAAGCCACCGGGATGCCGGATTTCAATCCCAGTTCGGCCGCCACTTCGGGCAGCAGCGTTCCGTGCTCGGAGAATACTTCCTGCAGGTCGGGAATGATATTCCTGTCGTAGCCAAAGACGGAAAGTACTTCTTCGGAAACAGCCGAGCGCTTGAAGTCCCAGAACACCCCTTCGGAAAGAGCGGACGGTGTAGTGGTGGCCTGTCCTGTTAGCCGCAGGGCAATAAAGTCGCCGGGCAGCAGCACCTTGTGAATACGGCTGAATACCTCGGGCTCGTTGTCTTTGACCCAGGCCAGCTTAGCGGCGGTGAAGTTGCCGGGAGAATTCAGCAGCGAGCAGAGGCACTTGTCGCTGCCTATTTGCTCAAACGCTTTGTCGCCATACGGCACGGCACGGCTGTCGCACCAGATGATACTGTGGCGCAGCACCTTTCCGTCCTTATCCACCAGCACGAGTCCATGCATTTGGTAGGAAATGCCAATGGCTCCAATATCAGAAGGTGAAAACCCACCTTTATCGGCTACGAGGCGGATTGCCTTTTTAGCATCGGCCCACCATACGTCGGGTGATTGTTCAGCCCAGCCGGTTTGCAGCGAAATGATCTCGGCTTCCGTTTCGGGGTATTGAGCCGAAGCCAGCGTGCGCTGGGTGGCACCGTCGACTACGGAAGCTTTTATGGAAGATGTACCTACATCGATACCGAGTAATAACATATAGTTCTATTTAGAAAAATTGCTGCCCCGGGACTGGTTTGCCCCCGGAACAGCAATTGATGAGTGAAAATAAAGTGTACCATTACATTACAGGCTCCTCTTTGGTCGGGGTGCTAACCGGTGCGGACCCGGCGGGCACTCTTTTCTTCCAGAGGCCTTCGATCTGCTCCAGGGTCTTGCCCTTGGTCTCGGGCACCATCTTCCACATGAACAGCGCCGAGAGGAACGACATCACGCCATAGATCCAGTAGGAGAAGCCATGGTTGAATTGCTCGGTCAGCCACACGTTATCGTTCATCATCGGGAAGGTGAGCGATACTACCCAGTTGGCGATCCACTGGGCAGCAACGGCAATAGACAGCGCACCCCGTATGCTGTTGGGGAAGATCTCGGCCAGCAGTACCCAGCACACCGGTCCCCAGCTCATGGCAAAGGCGGCTGTGTAGGTCAGCATGAATACCAGGGCCAGGATGCCCACCTGGTTGAAATAGAAGGTCAGGCCCAGGGCCAGCATGCTCACGCCCATACCGATGGAGCCGATGATCATCAGGGGCTTACGGCCGAACTTGTCCACGGTCATAATAGCCACCACGGTGAAGACCAGGTTAACCGCACCCACAATAATGGTCTGCAGCAGGGACGAGTCGGTAGAAGCGCCCATATCGCGGAAGATGTTACCGGCATAGTACAGCACCACGTTGATGCCGACAAACTGCTGGAATACGGAAAGCATAATTCCAATGAAGATCACCAGGAAGCCATACGACAGCCAGGGAGCGTTTACTTCGTGTAGGGTTCCTTTGATTTCGCCCAGGATTTTGGGGGCGTCCTCCTTGCCGGCTATCTTTTCCAGCACGGCCAGTGCTTTCTGATCCTTGCCTTTCATGGCCAGGTAGCGCGGTGTTTCCGGCACGAAGAACAGCATGACAAAGAAAATGGCGGCGGGGATAGCACCGGAAAAGAACATCCAGCGCCAGCCTTCGGTGATCAGCCACTCCTCGTTGCCCTGACCGGCAATAAAGTAGTTCACAAAGTAGATTACCAGCATACCGAAGATGATGGCGAACTGGTTGAAGGACACCAGCTTGCCGCGTACGTTGGCTGGTGCGATCTCGGCTATGTACATCGGGGAGATCATCGAGGCGATACCTACACCAATACCACCGATAATGCGGTAGACCACGAAGGAATAAACATCGAGGGTGCCGAAAACGTTGAAATCTTCAGGACGCCAGGAGCCGATGGCCGAGATGAGGAAAGCAATAGCGGCAATGAAAAGACCATTCTTACGGCCCAGTGATTTGGATATAAAGCCGGCAGAAGCACCACCGATGACACAACCAATAAGAGCAGAGGCGATCACGAAGCCTTTGATGGCGTCGGCCGTGTCTTTGATGTCGGTGGCTAAGGTGGGCAGTGGGCTGCCCAGGAAGCTTACCGCCCACAGCGTCAGCAGCGCGAGCATGACCAGGCTGATCAGGCCTCCTTTTTTGGTACCCAACAGCTTGATGAGCTGCCCGGAGATGATAGCGAATACGAGGTAAAGCACCACGGCCATCAATATTTTGTACTGGCTGATCATGGCTACTGTGTAGGTGGCATAGTTCTCAGGAAGCAGGATCCTGGAGATGTAGAACTCCACCAGCGACTTCTCCGCACCGTTCACTACGGCAGTATCATAACCAAACAGCAGGCCCCCTAGTGTGGCCACCAGGGTAAGCAGGATAATGTAGGTGGGATTGCCCTTGTTGTAGCTGGAGGAAGCTGAAGGGGATCCCGTGTCGATAAACGCCATAAATTGAGTTGATTGGTTTTAGAAGGAAATGATAAGGCAGGAACCCCATGTTTCAAAACGGGGGCTCCTGCTTTTTATTTGATTAAATAAAGCGGTTGATGATGTTCTCCAGGTACTCCTGGCGGCCGCTGCGTGTTTCGGGCTCACCCTTCTCGGCTGCGTACGCTCTCAGGTCTTCGAGGGTCAGCTGGCCATCTTCAAAAGCCTTACCCTTACCGGTGTCGAAGGAAGCGTAGCGCTGCTGGCGGAACGACTTATAGTCGGAGTTGCGCAGCACGGCGTCAGCCACCAGCAGGGCACGGGCGAAAGTATCCATACCACCGATGTGTGCATAGAACAGGTCCAGCTGATCGGTAGAGTTGCGGCGGATCTTCGCATCGAAGTTAATACCACCTCCCTGGAAGCCACCGGCTTCAAGGATGATGAGCATTGCCTCGGCCAGCTCGTTGATGTTGTTGGGGAACTGGTCGGTATCCCAGCCGTTCTGGTAGTCGCCACGGTTGGCGTCCATAGAACCCAGTAGGCCCTGGTCGGCAGCCACCTGCAGCTCGTGCTGGAAGGTGTGGCCGGCCAGTGTGGCATGGTTTACTTCCAGGTTCAGTTTGAAATCGCCCATCAGGTCGAATTCACGCAGGAAGCCGGCTACTGTGGCGGCATCGTAATCGTATTGGTGCTTGGAAGGCTCGGCCGGTTTGGGCTCGATAAAGAACGTACCCTTGAAGCCTTGCTTGCGGGCATAATCCTTCGCCATGTGCAGGAAACGGGCCATGTGCTCCAGTTCGCGCTTCATATTGGTGTTGAGCAGGCTCATATACCCTTCACGGCCACCCCAGAATACGTAGTTTTCCCCACCCAGGGCTATGGTGGCATCCAGGGCTGCTTTTACCTGTGCACCGGCATGCGCTACCACGTGGAAGTCGGGGTTGGTGGCGGCACCGTTCATATAACGGCGATGGGAAAACAGGTTGGCAGTGCCCCACAGCAGCTTCACACCGCTGGCCTCTTGCTTTTGCTTGGCGTATTCGGTCAGGGCCTGCAGTCTTCTCTCATTTTCAGCTACATCATTGCCATAACCAACTACGTCCACGTCGTGGAAGCAGTAAAAAGGAATGTTCATTTTGGTAATGAATTCAAAGGCTGCATCCATTTTATCCTTTGCGCGCTCTACGGGATCGCTCTTCTCGTCCCAGGGGAAGAGATGGGTAGGCTCACCGAAGGGATCGGAGCCATTGCCGCCAAAGGAGTGCCAGTAGGCACTGGCAAAGCGGAAGTGCTCCTTCATGGTCTTGCCGCCTACTACCCTGTTCTCGTCATACCAGCGGAAGGCCAGCGGGTTGTCGCTATCCTTTCCTTCGTATTTTATTTGAGGGATGCTTTTAAAGAACTCTTTGTCACCTAGTGTAATTGCCATAAGACGTAGTTTTTATTTATTACAGTAATTGATTTTAATTAATCATTTAAAAGTATGGCGC
>DASWYM010000422.1:0-5241 GCA_036404975.1 Chitinophagaceae bacterium | reverse complement strand
CCTGAAGGTGTCACCACCTTCTTTTTGCTGCCTGCAGCAGCAGAGCTTGCATTGGTTTTATCCGAACAGCTTTGCGTTACGACCAATAGGGTAACGACCAGGAAATACATGGTTAATCTCATGATGGATTGCTTTTAGTTTGTTGCTCAACAATAAGGATAGATTCAGGAGCCAGTTGCTCGCCAGCATACCGGCTGGAAGGATCATCAGGATCCAGGGACACGCCTTGGTGGCCGGCTTTCTTGCGCACTGCTACAAAGAGGTGCGGCAGAACCAGCAGCGTGGAAAAGGTGGACATCAGTAGCCCCCCGATCACAGCCTGCCCCAGGGGCGCCACCTGGCCACCACCCTCTCCCATACCAGCGGCCATAGGGATCATGCCCGCGATCATGGCCAGCGTGGTCATGATAATAGGGCGAAGGCGCGAGGAGGCTGCCAGGAAAGCGGCTACAGACACTTCTACCCGGCTTTTAAAGCGGCTCCGCTCGGCATGATCCACCAGCAGGAAGGCATTCGATACCGACACGCCCACCGACATGATCATCCCCATATACGACTGAAGGTTTAGTGTACTTCCAAAAGCCAGCAGCATCAGCAGGCTGCCCGCCACCACCGCCGGAACTACCGAGAGTATTGTACCCGCCAGGACAAAGGACTGGTAGTAGGCTGCCAGCATCAGGAAGATCACGATAATAGCAATGGCCAGCCCTGTTTGAAGGCCATTTAGCGTATCGCCCAGGAGTTGCAGCTGTCCCTGCACCGAAGTGATCACTCCTTTGGGTTTTTCACCAGCTGCCGAAATAGCTTTCTTCACCGCTATGGTGGCCGCACCCAGATCTTTACCGTGAAGGTTGGCTGCCACCGTAACATACCGGTTGGCGCCCTGGCGGTTTACCTGCCCCGGCTCTTCACTAAAGGATATGCGCGCAACGTCATCCAGGATAGGACGCGATTGACCCGATTTCAGGGGCAGCATTTTTAAGTCATCCACCGCCTGCATGCTGGCTTCCGGCACCTGCAACTGTACCTGGAACACCAGTCCCGACTTTGGATCCCGCCACAGCGTCTTGCTGACAAAGCGCGTGGAGGAAGTAGCCATAGTCACGGTGTTCGACACCTGTTGCATGGTGAGCCCAAACTGTGCTGCCCGCTCTCTGTCCACATCGATCTGCAGCACCGGGTAATGCACAGGTTCTTCGATACGTACGTCGCGCAGGAAGTCATTTTCCTTAAGAGCGGCTTCAATCTTGCGGGCATGCTTTTCCGCCAGGGCCAATTGGGGTGCAGCCACCCGCACCTGCACCGGTGTATTGGTGCCCTGGCTCATGATCTTTTCTACCAATTCTATGGGTTCAAACGAGATCTGCAATTCAGGATGTTGTTCCTTCACCCGGCCCCGGATGCGCTCTTTCAGTTCTTCCACAGGTATCGATACAACGTCCTTGTTGATGGACACCTGCAGCACTGCTTCCTGCGAGCTGCTGGTAAAAAGAAAGATTGGGTTGATAGCTGTTCCGGAAGGTTGCGTCCCCACGAAAGCCGAAGAAATTACAATACCCTTCTCCCCTGTTTCCTCCCCGATAAGAGCCGTCACGGAGTGCAGGTATTGCTCCGACTTCTCCAGGCGGGTGCCGGCCGGTGCGCTAATACGCACCTGCAGGTCAGCACTGCCGCTGGACGGCATGATATCGGTACCGATCAGCATAAAGCCGGAACCAGTCAATGCGACAACCACGACGGCATAGACACTGATAACCAAGACTTGCCGTTGCTGGAAGGCACGGGTCAGCACGAGGTAACGCTTTTTGAATCGTTCAAAGCGGGTGAGCTTTAGCTTCTCGTCGTGCCGCGCGTGGTGGGCCGCATGCTTGTTCTGCATCAGCCAGTTGGCCATTACCGGCACAAAGGTTTGCGAGAAGATAAAAGAGGCGATCATCGAAAATCCTACCGCCAGCGACAGCGGCAGGAACATATCCTTAGGAATGCCGGTCATGATAAACGAAGGAATGAGTACCGATAAGATACACAGCAGGATGAGGAGCTTTGGCACCGATATCTCCAGTAGCGCATCCAATATAGCCCTTGCTTTGGGCTTACCTTTTTCGAAGTGCTGGTGGATGTTCTCGATGGTCACCGTGGCTTCATCCACCAGGATACCGATTGCCAGGGCCAGTCCGCTCAGTGTCATCATGTTGATAGTCTGTCCAAAAGCATCGAGCAACAACACGGCCGACAGAATTGAGATGGGAATGGTCAGCACCACAATCAATGCGCCCCGCCTGTCCCCCAGGAAGAGCAACACCATTAGTCCGGTTAGGATCGCCCCCAGAATCCCTTCGTGTACCAGGTTGGCTATGGAACGTTCTATATACACCGACTGATCAAACACATAGTTGATCTTTACATCATCGGGCAGGCTTTCTTTTAGCAAAGGCAGGGCCCCTTTGAGATTCTCCACCACCTTCAGGGTGGAAGCATCCGCCTTTTTTATGACCGGCAGGTACACCGAGCGCTTACCATTCACCACAGCATAGCCAGTAGTCACATCGGCTGCATCTTCCACTGTAGCAATGTCTTTGATAAACACCATGCTGTTTTCCCTTACCCGGATGGGAAGGTTTAAAAACTCCTCCGGCCCTTTTATAAGGGAGTTCACCGGGCTCATGTAGTTCCTGTCGCCGATACGCACATTACCAGCTGGCGAGGGCAGGTTGTTTTTAGCCACGGCTGTCATTACCTCTTCTTCCGACAGGCCAAAGGACTGCATCAGCTGCGGGTTCACTTTGATCACTATAGAGCGCACATTACCACCAAAGGGAGCCGGTGCGGTGATACCGGGTATGGTCACAAACATGGGACGGATACGGGTCAGCACCAGGTTTTGTATCTCACCAATAGTGCGCTTATCACTTTCAAACACCAGTTGGCCAATGGGCAACGAACTGCCATCAAAACGCACCACCTGGGGCGGCACTGACCCGGGAGGCAGGAAGCCCATGGCCCTGGATACCTGCGTGGACACTTCGGCAGCCGACTGAGCCATATCGGTGCCGGGGTAAAAAGACAGCTTCATCAGCGTAAAGCCCTGGATACTTTTAAACTCCATGTCCTTGATGCCGCTGACAAACACCAGTACTTTTTGAAACTCGTTGGCCATAAAACCATCCATATACGAAGGGGTTAATCCGCCGTAAGGCATGGCGATGTAAATGGCCGGCGACTCGATCTTAGGAAAGATGTCGACATTGATCTTCCGGACAGTCAGGAAGGAAAAATAACCTATAGCCAGCACTGCCACCATAATAGCAATGGGCTTGCGAAGGGCTATGCGAATAATGTTCATAAGAGATTGGTTTGTGCTAGGGTTGTATAGCGGTAAGAATAATAGAGGGTTGTCCCAAAGCCTCGCTTTGCACCAGCAGTTCGCTCCAGTAGGAATGTATGGCTGCCACAAAGTTGCTCTCGGCTCCCTGCAGGTCCTTTTGCAGTTGCAGCAGCTCGATCAGGTCGATCAGGCCGCTCTCGTAGCGGACCGAATAGAGTTCGTAGGCAGCCTGTGCTGCTTCTAGTGCCAGGCGGGCATCTCTTACTTTGGTAACCTGTTCCTTATAAGCTGCAAGAGCGGAAGTGTATACCGCTTGCAGTTGCAGCCTTGCCGCCTCACGACCCGCTCTTGCCGAAGCTACTTGCCGTTCAGCCATCCTCTTCTTTGTTTTATTCTGATACAGCGAAGACAGCTTCCAGGTTACACCCACACCTACCAGGTAACTACCGGAGTTATTGCTCCAGGGAGCTGCAAAGCTTTTATCCACAGTCCCCGACGGATCAATGCCTGAGCCTTTGATACCCGCGCCAGCCAGCAGGCCTACGGAAGGATACGGCTCTTTGCTGATGGCTTCCACTTCGGCTTTCGAATGGTCTATAGCCGCATCCAGGTATTGGAGATACGGATGCCTCGCTATACTGCTATTACGTAATGCCTCACCAGGATGCACCCGGTAGTACACCGACGTATCCACAGCCACGGCACTCCCTTCTTCGCCCACCAATGAAGCCAGTTGCAGCAGCGACGCCTGCAATCCGTTCTGCTGGTCCGTTATCTTATTCTTTGCCTGAAGGAAGGCTGATTTGATTAGAAGGGTATCAGCGCCGGGCCGCAGGCCGGCTTCAGCCTGCGACTTTATCAGGTCCAGTAAAGAAGCCAGCCGTGCTGCATCGGATCGAAGCACACTCAAACGAGCAGAGTGATGGAGCACATCGAAATAATACCGTGTGCCGGCAGCCTGTAACTTATATTGTTCCTGCGATAGTGCAGCCCGGCCCACGGCAATGGCCGCATCAGCTACCTGCAGTTTTTTTTGTAAGCGGCCAAACTGAATAAAGTCCCACTGCAATACAGCTGAGGCATACACATTGGAACCGCTGTGCTCATCCCCACCGGCCTTTACAGAACCGCTGTTGTTATACAACCCGGGCAGCGGGAAAAAAGAACCCGGCATGTTCTGGTAAGAACCAAAGCTTTGCTGGGCCTGTACATTGAATTCAGGATAAGACTGCTGACGAATCAAGGTCTTTTGGTGTTCCTGCCGCTCCAGCAGTGCCTGTTGAGAAGCGAGCGTAGGATGCTGATCCAGCGTTTTCTGCCAGATTTCTTCTAAAGAATACACGCTCGTTTGGGCAGATAAGTAGGAGGTATGGAACAGGCAAACAATGCCAGCCCATACCAATTTGTTGGAGATCATTGGTCTTTCTTAAGCGTTAAAAGATAGGCTTATCACCTGCAGGCGTGCAGGCAAAAGCAATAATTAAAGAGGGGTAGAAAGACGGGTATCAGACGCGCAACCGGAGGTGTTGCAAAAACAAGGGAAGTGAAAGCGATACGGTAAGAGAAAATGCGGGAGACTCATGATCATCCCTGCTGAGAAAATAGTGAATGCCAAAGCCCTGTACCACCGTGAGGTACGGTACGAGACGGGCAGGAGATGGCACGCCGGGGTTCACAACACTTGCCTGTATGACGTGCTCTTTCTTTTTAAGGGCACAACAGGAAACTGTATCCGAATAATCGACGGCGACAGATTGATGAACAACAGGCCGGTTAAACTTTTGAGTGGAAGCACTGGCAGTAAGATTTTGCTGCACCATCCGCTTTAGCGGACAAGTTATGACCAGTACTAAGAGGGCCAGTGTAAACACACCTGCAGCATAAAGCTTACTGCGGGACGAGTGGTATGGGCTTAC
>DASWYM010000421.1:0-4121 GCA_036404975.1 Chitinophagaceae bacterium | reverse complement strand
TTTCAGCCGCTTCCAGAAGTTCAACCCCGAAGAGAAGACCACCAAAAAGCTCACGAAGAACAAGGTAGAGAAAGGGGCCAGCCTGCTCGCCACCCTGGAAATGTTCCAGGAAGGAAAGAGCATAGCCGAGATCGCGGCGGTACGCAACCTGGCCGTCTCCACGGTGGAAGGTCACCTCGCCCAGTTTGTGAAGGAAGGCAAGCTGGAGATCACCCAGCTGGTGGCCGAAGAAAGGGTGGCCGCTATCCTGAAGACCATCGGCGAAGTGGGTACCGATGGCCTGGGCGCCATCAAGTACCGCCTCGGCGATGAGTACTCCTACGGTGAGATCCGCGCGGTGCTCAATCATCACTTCTACCAGCAGAAGCAGACGGCTTAGATAGTTTACAAGTTTACCGGTTTCCGTGTTTACGCGTCCTGTGTGCCTCTCAATTGGTGAACACGTAAACAAGTAAACTTTCAAACATGATAACCCATCCTGTTAATCCGTGCTTAATCCCTCGTTAATCTGTGGTTCATGGCTTGGCGTTTGTTCTTTCTGATACAACAACAGACAGGCTATGAAACCGATCAGCTCTATCCTATTCTTTGGTGCCTTACTATTACTGGCTTCCTGCTCCGCGCCCGTATTGGGCGGACTGGGCAAGAAGAACTACCACGACCAGTATGCCCGCAAGCTGACCGATGCCGGCCTGAAGGCCACGGTCATGGGACAGCAGTGGTTTACTGCTGCCGAAAAGGCCCTCGTGTCGCCGCAAACCGTTACTCTCCCCTACCGGCAGGCAGGCTACTTTGCCCCCGACCAGCCAAGGGCGGTAGGCTTGCGCTTCACCGGCCAGCGTGGGGCTAAACTGATCTTCCGGCTGGAGACCAAAGCCCTCGACACCTTCCGACTCTATACCGACTTGTGGCGGTCGGAAAGTGATGGTTCGCCCAAGCTGATCCTGTCTATGGATTCCTCCGCCGGCCAGTTCACCCATGAAATAGAGGATGAAGACGAAGTGCTGGTCCTGCGCCTGCAGCCTGAGTTGTTGGGCGGTGGCGAATACACGCTGTCCATTTCCGTGGGACCCTCCCTTGCCTTCCCGGTAGCCGGCGGCAAAGCTCGCATCGGCAGTATCTGGGGTGACCCGCGCGACGCCGGCGCCCGTAGACATGAAGGCATCGACATTTTTGCTCCCAGGAGTACACCGGTGATTGCCGCCGCCGACGGCACCGTGCACCGCGTGGGCGATAACAACCTTGGCGGCAAAGTGATCTTTCTGCGGCCGAAGGGAAAGAACCTCTCGCTTTACTATGCCCACCTCGACTCGCAGCTGGTCAGCTCGGGCGACCGGGTATCGGTGGGCGATACCATAGGACTGGTGGGTAATACCGGTAATGCGCGCACCACCCCGCCCCACCTGCATTTCGGCATCTATGCCATGGGCGGCGCCATCAATCCCTACACCTTTGTGGCCCCTGATGTGAAACAACCCGGCAGGATCTCTATTCTCCTGGAGGAACTGAAGAGTTATTACCGCACAACCAAAGACATCAAAGTGGGCGAGACGACGCTGGCGCGCCATACCCTACTGCTGGCCACCGACGTGAACTCCCACAGCCTGTTGGCCCAGACACCGGACAGGAAAACGGTTACATTACCGGTAAGCAGCGTACAAAGAGTTGATAATCAATTAAGAAATACTAAAATAAGGGATACCATTCCCCTATTGTCAGCCCCGCATCCCTCCGCGCCCCAAAAGAAAGAACTCCTACCGGGCGTGCCGGTAAGAGTCCTGGGCTATTATAACGAATTTGCGTTTGTGTCCGGTGAGGCACAGGAGCAGGGCTGGATACCCCGCTCCCAAGTGCGCTAGCATTTCAGCGATAATGCTTTTTCTGCTCGAAGCTCGTAGCTCGCGACTCGCAACTCTATCTACCCATATACACCATCAATATCTGCACATCACTCGGGTTGATCCCCGAAATGCGGCTGGCCTGCCCGAGGGTCTGCGGCTTAATGCGCGCCAGCTTCTCCCTGGCCTCCACACCCAAGGCGCTGATCTTAAAATAATTGAAGTCGGCCGGGATTGCCAGGCTTTCCATCTGGCTCATCCGCTGCACCAGTTCTTTTTCCTTGTCGATATACACCTGGTACTTTACCTGGATCTCGGCCTGCTCCACCGACTCCTCTGTATAAGGCTGCAGCGTTTCCTTCACCCGCGGCACTGCTTCCATGATGGCCTTCAGCCCTACATTGGGCCGCAGGATGATTTTGTCGAGCTTCTGCTTTTCCGTGATGGTGGCGCTCCCCGCCTCGACAAAGAATTCGTTTATTTCCGCGGGTTCCAGGGCAAAATTGGCCAGATGAGCTTTCACCTCTTCCACCTCTTTGCGCTTCTCTTCCACCCGGCGCATCCGCTCTTCCGTAGCCAGCCTTAATTTATAAGAAGTCTCCGTCAGGCGCAGGTCGGCATTGTCCTGGCGCAGGAGTGTGCGGAACTCGGCCCGGGAGGTAAACATGCGGTAAGGCTCCTGGGTTCCCTTGCTGATCAGGTCATCAATAAGCACCCCGATATAAGCTTCGCTGCGCTTCAGCACCAGCGGCGTTTCGCCCTTCACTTTCTGGTGGGCGTTGATGCCGGCCATCAATCCCTGGCAGGCGGCTTCCTCGTAACCCGTGGTGCCGTTGATCTGCCCCGCGAAGAAGAGGTTCTCCACGTGCTTGGTCTCCAGGCTGTAGTTCAGCTGGGTAGGCGGGAAGAAGTCGTACTCGATGGCATAGCCGGGGCGGAAGAACTTCACGTTCTCAAAACCCGGCACTTTGCGCAGGGCCTCGTACTGCACCTCTTCGGGCAGCGAGGTGGAGAAACCGTTCACATAGATCTCCACAGTGTCCCATCCCTCCGGCTCCACGAAGAGCTGGTGCCGCTCGCGCTCGGCAAAGCGGTTGATCTTGTCTTCGATGGAAGGGCAATACCTTGGGCCGGTTCCTTCAATACGGCCCGTAAACATGGGACTGCGGTCAAAGCCGGTCTTCAGCAGGTCGTGCACTTCCTGGTTAGTATAAGTGATCCAGCAGGAGCGCTGCTCTTTCGGTTTGTACGTATCCATGTAGGAGAAGCCTACGATCTCCTCATCACCTTTCTGTTCTTCCATCTTGCTGTAGTCGAGCGAGCGGCCATCTACCCGGGGAGGCGTACCTGTTTTCAGGCGGTCGCTTTCAAAGCCAAGGGACACCAGTTGCTCGGTCAGCCCGGTAGCGGCCCGTTCGGCCACGCGGCCGCCGCCAAAGCGCTTCTCCCCTATATGGATCACGCCGTTGAGAAAGGTGCCGTTGGTCAGCACCACGGCCTTAGCCCTGATGTCGTGGCCCAGGCCGGTCTTTAAGCCCACTGCCTTACCGTTCTCCACGATAATGCCGTGCACCATATCCTGGTAGAAGTCCAGGTTGGGTGTGGCCTCCAGCATTTCCCGCCATTTCAGCGAGAACAGCATCCGGTCGTTCTGCGAGCGGGGGCTCCACATGGCGGGACCCTTCGACTTGTTCAGCATGCGGAACTGGATCATCGAGGCATCGGACACGATACCTGAATAGCCGCCCAGCGCATCGATCTCCCGAACGATCTGCCCCTTGGCAATGCCGCCCATGGCCGGGTTGCAACTCATCTGGGCGATGGTCTGCAGGTTCATCGTCACCATCAGCACCTTCGAGCCCATATTGGCGGCTGCTGCCGCTGCTTCACAGCCCGCATGGCCGGCACCCACTACAATAACATCATATTCTTGAAACATAAGTCTGCAAAGTTAACCCGCTTCTAAAGGGCGGAGTTCGGCTCAGCTGCCAAACTTTCTTAAAAAGTTACGTTCAAACACTACCTCTTCCAGGGTTGTTCCCGTGTTCACCTTATCATATTCCTTAGAAGTGAAGCCCTTCACCGTCTCCAGGTACTCCTTATTGTCGAGGATAAACTGCTGCATCCTGGGATTAGCGCCGATCTGCCCCTTTTCGATGGCCGCGATCTTCTCGATCATCTGGTTGCACAGGGGATAGCCGGTATGATCGAGCATTGACTGGAAATAGGCCTTGGCCACCAAGGCATCCAGGTGCCCTACCCGGTTGTTCTTATCTATTAAGC
>DASWYM010000420.1:0-13128 GCA_036404975.1 Chitinophagaceae bacterium | reverse complement strand
TCCGGCGGTATTGAACGTATGCGAAAAGGTAGCGTTCGGATTCAGGGTGCCGCTGTTGAAGTTGCTGTTATCGGCGGTAACCGTATGCGGGTTGCTGTCCGTGTTGGTCCAGGTAACGGTAACCCCTCGCTGGATCGTCAGGGTGCCGGGCGAAAACGAGGAGCCGCTGATCGTAACGCTGTTACCGCTCCCGGGAGGTGGGTTATTGCTGCCGCCGCCGGGATCGTCGTCATCTTTACCGCAGGCAAAAAGTAGTATAGCTGCTGTAAGGAGGCCCAGCACCGGGGCCAGGATCCGTATTCGTTTCATACACTCAGGTTTCTATATACATACGGCTCCGCACCATAAAAGTTGCCCTGGAGCCAAAATTAGCACAACCGGATAGCGAAGCGCTGGCCCGGAAAGGTGATCAGTGGTTTTAAATACTGAAATGTAATTCCATCCAAAGTTCCCGGCATCCCGGACCTCTGTTTTCAATCGCTTAATGGCCTGACTCCCAAACTGCAAAACCGGCTCAGTGCAATGGAAGGTGCGGTGTTCTGGTAATGAACTGCAAGATGCTATTTAACCGGCAGAAAGAAGAGCTGGGTGGGTGGAGAAGTTGAGAGGGAAAGTTGTTAAGGGGTTGAGAGGAGGCCCGGGGCGTCTTACTGCACCGTCTCCCTCCCTAATCCCTAATTCCAAATTCCTACTCCCTAATCCCTCCCTCCTCACACTACCAGCAGCCCCGCCTTATACAGCGTCGTCACTGGCTTGTTGTCCCAGAACAATTCAAAATCATCCATGCCCGCACGCTCATAATCTGCTTTAATCATGGGCATCGTCATGGAGGAAGGATTGGAAAGACTTAGCTTAGGCAATAAGTTTAGCAGCCACTCACCTTTTGCCGGCTCTACATTGATGACATGGGTCATTCTTTTGGTCTGAAAGGTCAGCGTCATCACCTCCCACTGCGCGCCTTTCTTTGATTTCTGCACCACTACCGCATGCGGCTGTTTGCCCAACCAGATCACTTTGCTATTCGCACCAGCCGGAGTGTACTCCGCCTCTTCCACAGCCTTGCGGATGAAGTCGGGAGGCACGCTGGTGCGGGGCACCTTGAAGTCAAACCATTTCTGCAGGGGGTAATCAAAGCAGGAGGCATGCATATAGTTCAAGAGGGCTTTTCGCAACCCAAAGCCAAAGCTTTCGTGGTCGGCACCTGTGGGATCTATATGCTCGATATCGTTGTTGGCAAAAGAACCTACCGCCTCCTTCACTTTCTTCACCGCAAACTTCTGCGGTTCCAGGCCTATGGGGCTGTGGGCTGTCATGGTAAACAGGTGCCAGTAGGCCGACCCCAGGATGCCGGCTTCAAACAACTGGCGCACCATCTCCAGGGAGTCGATGGTTTCCTGCGCCGTCTGGGTGGGGAAGCCGTACATCAGGTAGGCATGCACCATAATGCCCGCGTCGGTAAAATGCTTGTTTACCCGCGCCACCTGCGCTACGGTAATGCCCTTGCGAATCAGTTGAAGCAGGCGGTCGGATGCCACTTCCAGCCCGCCGCTGACGGCTATGCAGCCCGATGCTTTTAAGAGCAGGCAGAGGTCGCGCGTAAAGCT
Source organism: Chitinophagaceae bacterium (assembly GCA_036404975.1). GTDB lineage: Bacteria > Bacteroidota > Bacteroidia > Chitinophagales > Chitinophagaceae > Flavisolibacter. The sequence goes on along the minus strand of DASWYM010000420.1, from coordinate 11,524 downwards.
CTTTTCGAAACGCACGTTGGCCCACCAGCTCACCACCAGCCCCCTGCGGATAATCTCCAGGGCCAGGGCTTTCATCAGCGCCGGGGGGGCCGCTTCATCCACAAAGTGAAAGCCGTTCTGCCCGGTCTGCGCGATCATCTCTTCCATGCGGTCCACCAGCAGGGATGCCGACAGGGGCTCGTAGTTTTTGATATAGTCCAAAGAGATATCGCAGAAGGTACACTTGCCCCAATAGCAGCCATGCGCCATGGTCAGCTTGTTCCACCGCCCATCGCTCCACAGGCTGTGCATTGGGTTGAGGATCTCAATGGCAGAGATGTACCGGTCGAGGTAAAAATCGCTGTAGTCGGGTGTGCCCACCTGCCCTTGCCGGTAATCGGTACAGGCGCCGTTGCTGATAAAGGTCACCTCGCCATCCACGAGGGTAAACGTTCGCTTTAACTCTGACAATTCCCTTTTCCCGTCCAGGTGCTCCATCAGCATCTCTATGGGTGCCTCCCCGTCATCCAGGGTAATAAAGTCGTAGAATTCAAACACCCGCGCATCGCTCAGCGAGCGCAGCTCCGTATTGGCAAAGCCACCGCCCATGGCTACCTTCACACCGGGATAGTTTTGCCTTATCCATTGCCCGCATCGAAGCGAGGTGTACAGGTTACCGGGAAAGGGCACCGAGAGGGCCACTAACCTGGGCTGCACTGCCTTCATCTTCTGTTGCAGCAGGTCCACCAGGATCCGGTCCACGTAAGTATACTCCTGTTGCAGGGCGGCGTACAACTCATCAAACGAGTTGGCCGAGCGGCCCAGGCTTTCGGCGTAGCGGCTAAACCCGAAATGCTCATCCACGGTTTCCTTGATCAGGTCGCTCAGGTCTTCGAGGTACATGGTGGCCAGGTGCTTGGCCATATCCTGCACCCCCATGCTGCCAAAGGCCCACTTGAGGTCGTCGAGCTGGGCAAAGCGACCCGCTTCGGGCAGGAACTCGCGCTTACAGATGCGGTGGGCGATCGTTGGGAGCTTGCCCTGCAGGAACAACACCACATCGTCTATGCTGCTGATGTAATCCTCCTTCAAAGCCAGGATCCTTTCGGCGTTGGCGGAGAAAGTTCCTCCCCTCTGTTCAATATGCCCGAAAAGTTGCGTCAAACCTTCCCTGCAGAAAAGCGCGAGCGTCACTTCAATGCCCAGGTCGGCCTGGTAGGATGGAATACCCTTGGTGTTGAGAAAACCTTTCAGGTAGGCCGTCGCCGGGTAAGGGGTATTCAGCTGCGTAAAAGGAGGAGTGACCAGGAAAACGGGTGCTTTCAAATTGCCGGGTTTAGCGGCAAAAGTATTCCTAATTGACCAGAGGGGCTCCTAATGATTTGTTGAAATCCCTCTTCCAATTCCGGGCAGGCACGGACCTCTTATTAACTGATGTGTAAAGAGACAGCTAAGGCACGATATACTAGTCCCTGGTCTCCAATCCCCGGCCCCTTCTCAAAAGCCCACCACGGCCTCAATCACGATTCCGTTAAACTTGCCTCCTGCACGAAAGTCTGTAGTAGGGAAATCCTCGTATTCCTGCTGCACGTACTCACCCTTCAGCAGGATGTTGCGGGTCAGGAACCAACCGGCGGCGGCAGCCACGCGGCTGACCTTAACTTCATTGGCGATGCCGGACAGCTCGGCATTCACCCCATTATAGCGGCCACCGATATACACTTGCTCCCTTGGCCCAAAGCGGAAAATAAGGTCCGCTGCCCACTGGTTCATGTCCCTTTTGGCAGTTTCAGTCTTCGTTCTTCCGTTTGCTGTTTCATATGTGCCAAAGAATTCGAATCCATAGGCTTTCAAAAAGCCGTTTACCTGGAAAGCATGAATCTTCTTGGAGAAGCCGGGGTTGAGACGGCCCGAAGTATACAAGGCAGTTGATGATGGCAGGGTTGCTCCAACCGGGGCCCGCTCCATCACGTTGTGGTAATTGGACCCAGCGCGGTCGCCGCCATAGAGGGTAAGGCCACTACCGGCCGAACTGTTGTTGTGGTAATAAGACCCGGCAAGACGTGCCCTGATCCTGTCGGAAATATGGTGATCGGCCGCCAGCTTCAGGTAAATGGAAGGATTGCGGCTCGTGTTGGCGTCAATAACATCGCCGGTAGTGGGATTCACGCTGGGCTGCACATAATCTACGTTGCCCCGGATCATCCCGTTGCTCACACCCACCATACCCATCAGGCCAGCCTTCTGCACATATACCTCGCCGCCGATCTCGGTGGCAAAAGCATCTACAATATAGTTCTCCATAAAGGGATTATAGAGCGTATGGCCGCCATCGGAGCGGCGGAAGTGCTGATCGCCGTAGTTGATCTCCATATGCCCCACTTTTACCGTCACCAGGTCCATCAGGTTGTCCCAGAATTGCCCACGGAACGGAAGGCGGTCAAACTGTATATATCCGCCCTTTACCCACGCTTCGTTGTGGTGGCGCGACGACAGGTAGGTGGTCACGTTCAACCGGATCCCTTCGGATAGCTCCGCATCCAGGAACAGGTTGGCCTGTGCGGTCATAAACCCTGCAGAGATGGGGTACAACCGGTTGGAGGTGGCATTGTTCAACGCGTCGGGGTTTTCATGCTCCAGGTCCTGGAACTGCTGGGTAAAACCCGCTCCAAAACGGAGCCTTGGCCCCAGGAAGGGAATAGAATCCCGGTCTTTGGTGGTTTCAAATACGTTGATCCCACGCTGGTCATAAGGCCGCCAGTAGGAAGGCCGCATATACACTTCCCGGTCGGGATTGTTGTAGTCTGAAGTGCCCTGGGTTTCTGTAGTTACCTGGGCTTCAGCTCTGTGCGTTACCGAACAGGCGGCAAGAAGTGCCACAAAAAGAGTGTTCCTTAGTGTAAATCTTTTCATACGCTTAAGTTTTAGACTGATTATAGGAGTTTACGCTTGCAGGGCACTTGGTCATTTCATAAGCCGCAGGTTGTAGCTGATCGTCAGGTCGTTACCAGTCTTGATCATCATCACCTTGGGTGGGGTTACCCCGTAGTCGGTCATCTTCAGCTTCTTGGATCCGGTCACGGTAATGCTGTTATCCGCATTGACCTTCGCGGTGGCATCCACATCCGTTTCCCGCGTAGTACCGGCAATGGTCAGCTTACCCTTAGTTTTAATGGTAAAAGTGGTGGCATTCACCGGCGTGACCGTAGCCGATGAAAGCGTGTAGGCAATCTCGGGGTGCTTATTGGCCTTCAAGGCTTTATAGGTATTATTATCCATCGTCTTGTGCTCGCTCTTCAGGCTGGTGACCGGCACCGTAAATACCAGCAGAGCCAGGTCGCTGATCTTGTTGCCGCTCATGGTGAAAACAGCGTTAACCGATCCTTTGGATGAGGTCTCTTTCCAATCGTGCAAGGTGGAGGTACCGGCCACCGTTATGGCGCCACTGGATGCGCGGTAGCGGGTCTGGGACCATAGGGAAAATGGCAAGTGCAGGAATACCAGTAAGGCAAAAAAAGCAGTCCTGAAGAAGAAGGTTGCAGTAGTGTTTTTCATAAAAGCAGCATTTATGAAAAGAATAAGGCTGATAGATTTCGCACAAACATGTTGCCATAAAGACAAATGGGTGACCTAAATGTTTATACAGATGAGTTATATATTGCGTGTATGCAGCTGCGAAAATTAGTCGCAGGTATAAACGGCGCCGAAAAGGTGAAACTATAGATCAGTGAATAGAGCTGATCAGGGTTTCAGTGGGATTTGTCCGGCAGTCCGGTTTACGGTTATATCTGATCGGGGCACCGGCAAGCCAACTTCTTCATTACCAGCAATAAAAAAGCAGGGTACGCTTCCCATCCTGCGGATCAGAAAGCGTACACTGCCCACCGTAAAGAAGTAACTGCTGCAACCTGTTATTGTATCGCCACCTGTTTCATTCCTTCGCGGCCATAGAACACCGGGAAATACATCATCTCGGCCTTCGCCGGGTTGAGGTGGTAAGTACCGGCATACCGTGGCTGTAAGGGTACGTGGAAGGGATACGGGAAGGCTGCGACTTCTCCCTATAAGAGCAGCCCGCCGGGATAAGTATTTATCATCACCCTGCAGGATACATGCAATGAATAAGGCATCCTTTATTGCAGCAGCCCCCTGAAGAAGGGCTCCAACTCTGCGGCCAGGATGGCGTGATCCTCCACGTTCGGGTGACCCGTGCAGCCACGGGCCTGCATCGGCTTGAAAAAGTAGAGGGCCACCGGCTGGCTGGCCGGGTACAGGGGATCGATATCGTTTTTAACAGCCACCAGGATGTTCTGCAACAGCGCACTGCGCTCCCCCTGCACCATGGGGCTGCTCAACAGGGCGATACGTGCAGCCGGGTATTTCGCCCTGACGGCTTTCACGAAGGCAATATACTGGCTGGTGAACACCGCACTGTCAAAAGGCTGGCGGGGCCGCTTGCCATCACCGTTGCTAAAGTCATTGGTGCCCAGGGCAATGCTCACCACCTTGGGGTTGTACTGGGTGAAATCCCACCGGCGGGGATTATTAGCCTGGAAGTCCAGCTTTTCATAGACCTGCGGCATCGTGGGCCCGTCACTGTTCCAGTTGCGGTAAATACCGATACCACTCACGCTGCTCAGGATAAAATCGGTCCCCAGTGCGCGCGCCACCCTTGGGCCATAGGCATAATAAGCGTTGTGCTGGTCGTGGTAGTCGCCCGTGCCACAGGGCACTTCCGAAGGATCGGCGGCGGCGCCACAGGTAATGCTGTTGCCGATAAACTCGATCAGCGGCTTTTGTGGACGCGGCAAGGCCTTTATATTCTGACCGGTAATCTTCTCGATCACAACCGCCCCGGTATGGGCTTCCGTGGCCTTATAGAGCCACACGGTATGCTGACCGCCCCTTGGTGCGCGGATCGTTATAGCTTTAGGTGTATCGCCATCCAGCCGCACCCGCTTTTGGTACACGCCGTCCAGCTCGTACTGCAGGTAGTTATGACCACCGGCCCGGGAAGCCGAAGCAAACACCTGGCACTCTTCACCCCCGAAGGTAAAGCCGGCATACACGGCAGAACTCACCAGCTCCAGCCGTTGCTGGTCATTCACCAGGTAACGCCCCGTAGGCTGCAGCATGGAAGCCGGCATTACAGCCACACCCGTTTGCCGGGCAGGCAAAGCGCCTCCCGCACCATCACTGCTTTTAACCGGTGTGCACCCGGACAGCAGCGCGCAAAAAGCCAGTACAGACAAAAAGGCGTATCCTTTTTCGGGGAGGTTTTTCTTTACCATATACATTTCCTGATAGGGTTCTCAAAAAGATAAAAGTAAGGGAAGCACCCATAGCACACCGATAGTTTCTTAACCAAAACCATACGTTAATTAACCGGCCCCTCCTGTCCCCATTCACCCGCCCCGGAAGCAGTGTAGCAGATGAGTGCCCGTCCGCCCCAGTCGCGGGCACCAGCCGGGGCAGGATCTAAACCCTTAGCGAACCACGGAACCCCCGGGAGCTATAGTAAGAGGGCGCACTGTTGTGATACACGAAGACCTGGCCGTAGCGGTAATCTGCAAAGAGGGCGCCGCCCAGTTTACGGATAGCCTCAGGCGTTTGCACCCAGCTGGAGGTTTTAGCATCGAAACTTCCAAGGGCCTGCAACGCCCGGTATTGTTCTTCGGTTAAAAGCTCAATGCCCATAGCCGCCGCCATATCCAGGGCGTTATTATAGGGTTTATGTTCTTTTCTAGACTCCTGCCCTTCCCGATCGTAACAAACACTCCGGCGGCCTTTCGGGCTCTCCGCAGAACAATCAAAGAAAATGTATTCGCCCGTCGTTGCATCATAACCTACCACGTCCGGTTCGCCGCCTGTACGTTCCATCTCCCCGAGCGACCACAGTTTTACCGGGTTGACTTCCAGCCTGGCCTGCACGTCCATCCACTTAAGACTTTTATGGCGCTTCGTGTTCTTCTCAAAGCGGGCTTTCAGTGCGCTGAGTAGTTCTTCCCTTTGTTCGGGCGACAACTCCTTTTTATGGCTGTTCGTAAGGTTCATACATAAACATTATCCCGGTTACATAGACAGGCAGGCGTAAAGAGCCTGGGCCTATTTCAAAACTCCTCCGAAAGTTAATCCAACCTTGCGGATTCCGCAAATCACCTAAAACCTGATTCTTTATATATAAAAATAAGCGGCGCCTCATGCGCCGCTTATTTACTTCACCACCTCTTTCTCCAGGTGGTTTCTTAGGTATCTTTAAGAATTGCCATTTTCTCACGTCTCTCGTCTCCTACCCCGCCCTGTTCACCTCCTCCAGGCTGTTACGGCGGCGCTCCTCCACCTTCTGGCCCTTGCTGAAGTTGTAGCGCAGGGTTAAGCCCACGTTGCGGAAGCGCATATACTGGTCAAACTCGTTCACATTGCCAGCAATGTCGGTGGTCCACAGGAAACGGTAACCCTTGAACAAGTCGTTGGCGTTCACACTGAGGTCGAACTTCTTTTTCAGGAAGCTGCGCTTAAAAGCAATATCCACCCTTGACATAGCCGCCATGTGGTAGAGCCCCGAAGCGGCTGGGCCGCGATACAACAGGTTCAGCTCCATCCGCAACTGTTTGGGCAGCTGGATCGTGTGGTTCGACTGCAGCATATAAAACAACTGGTCGTTTATATGCCGCCCATTGTTGTCGGTCAAGCTGAAACTACTGTAGTTGAGCAGCAGCGTATTTTGCGTGTCCCACTTTTTGGTTATCTTCAGCGGGCCCACCCCCGACAGGCTCACACTGTGCGCATCATTTACATTGCCCGTATAATAGACCGTGGTGGCGGTGGCCACATCCAGTTGCGGCAACTCGGAGATCACGTCCTTGGTGAGGTTATAGCTGGCGGTCACCGTATAAAGTTTTTTAATCGACTGGGCGATACTGAAGGCATGCGTATACTGCGGACGCAGGTAAGGATTACCCCTGATCAGGGTGTAGGGATCGCGGTACGAGGTAAACGGATTCAGGTTGCCGTAGTTGGGCCGGGTGAGGCGGCGGCTGTAGCTGTAATTAACCCCATAGTTGTCGCTCACCTTGTGCTGCAGAAACAGGCTGGGGAACAGGTTAAGGTAGTCGCGGCTGGTGGTTTCCCCGGTCGTGAAGGACCGGCCCAGCGATTCGGTGCGCTCGGCCCGCAGGCCCGCCTGCATCGATAGCTTCTTGCCGAGAGGACTGCTATAATTCAGATAAGCGGCATAGATGTTCTCGCGATAGTTGAAATGGTTGCTCCGGCGGGTATCGAGCACCAGCCCGTTGTTGTTGAAGTAAAAGCGTGAATCATTGTCTGAGATCACGCGGCTTACCTTGGCACCGGACTCCAGCTTGCGGCCTTTACCAAAGGGACGGCTGTAATCCACCTTCCCGGAATAGATATCATAACCGTTCGGGGTGCTGGAATACAGAAAGTCCTGTATTTTATCGCCTGTTGCCAGGTTGGTAAAGTAGTTATAGAAGAACGACTCCCCCCTGTTGGTGATGCGCACATAATCCAGGTCCGTGGAAAGCGTAGTACCCAGCGAATCCAGCTTACCATTGTAATGCAGGTTGGTGGTAAAGTTGGTAAAGCGGTTGTTTGAGAAGTTATCGGCATCCACGAACTGGTTAGGCCTTTTGGGCTCATTACCCAGGTAGGTTTCTGTTAAGAAATCGGATTCGGCATAGTTGGTCCCGTAATAGGCCATGACGCCTACGCTGTGCCGGTCATTCAAAGTATAGTCGGTACCCAGGCGCACAGTTGGCGGTCCTTCGGCTTCAAAATTACCTATAGCCACCTGGTTGAAGTAGGTGGTTTTGTCGACACCGTAAAAGATCCGGGTAAAAGTAGCTTCCCTTCCGCCTACCCGGCGGGCGGCATCTGCGTTCAGGAAGGAGTTCCACCGCCGGTTCTTGTAGTTGATATTCCCACCGTAGGAATAGCCGTGCTGCTTGCCGTTGTAGTTGTAGCCCGAGTACAGGCTCCCATTCACCCCCTGCAAGACGTTCTTACGCAGGTTGATGTTCAGGATACCGGAGGTACCTTCCGCATCGTATTTGGCCGACGGGTTGGTAATGATCTCTATGCTCTTGAGGTTCTCGGCCGCCATCCCTTCCAGCAGGGTACGCAGGTCGCGTGCCGACAGGTAGGTGAGCCGGCCATCCAGCATCACCGTCACACCCGCACGTCCGTTCAGCTGTATATTCCCCTCCGCATCAATGAACACACCGGGCGCTTTGGCCAGTACCGAGTAGGCCGTACTGCCGGCTGCCATGGCGGTTCCCTCCACGCTCACTACCATGCGGTCGGCCAGTTGCGTGATCGTAGGCCTCTGGGCGGTTACGCTGACTTCGGAAAGCGACTTCACATCGCCCCCCAGGGCAATGTGCCCAAAGTCCTTTGAAGCAGCGTTGGCTGCCACCTCAAATACTTCGGTGCTCTTCTGCATAAAGCCCATGGCACTGAAGCGCAGCCGGTAAAGCCCCGCCGGGGGCAGGTCCAAAGCAAAGGTTCCTTCCTTATTTGTCTGCACGCCCCTTATTAGCGAACTATCGCCCGCTTTCAGGAGCGCCACGTTGGCATAGCCCACCGGTGCTCCTTTTTCATCCACCAATTTACCCGAGAGCTTACCCTCCTGGGCCCGGGCTGCCGCTCCGGTGGCGAGTGACAGTATACAAAGAAGCAGAATGTGTAACGATCTCATGTATTGGTTTTTAGTGTGTGATTCCGGCTTCCCATCCCGCTGCCGGAATACAGGAGGAAAAATACGAAGCACTTCGTCAGTTAGCCGCTAAATTGGATAAATGGTAAAGCACCCGGCCCACCGGGATAATTCTTACGGGACAGGCGGAGGACCGCAATAGAAGGAAAGACGAGGGCCTGTAATCCTTTGCCCGATACGCTTTCTGAAACAAAAAACAGGATCGAAGGAATACACCGGGAGCTGGCGATTTATTAATAAATGGTTATAATGAACGATCAACATCTCTTCCGGTAAGGCTTATGTGACTTTTGTCACAGGAGCGGGTGTCTTTCCTGAGTAACTTTCTAAAAATGCTTGCTATGCTACACCATCAGATCCTCATCATCGGGGGCGGGAATGCCGGTATCTCCGTAGCCGCCCAGCTGTTGCGCAAAAGTCCCGACCTCGACATCGCCATCATCGACCCTGCCGACAAACATTACTACCAGCCCGCCTGGACCCTGGTGGGTGCCGGCGCTTTTGATATCAAAGAAACGGTCCGTTCCGAAAGCTCCGTGATCCCGAAGGGAGCGCTGTGGATCAAGCAACGGGTAACGGCCCTGAAGCCGGATGTCAACACCGTTACCCTGGCCGACGGCACCGAAGTGGGCTACGACTATATGGTGGTAGCGCCCGGCATCCAGCTCAACTGGGACGAAGTAAAGGGTCTCAAAGAGGCGCTGGGCAAAAATGGCGTTTGCTCCAACTACAGCTTCGACACGGCGCCCTTCACCTTTGAGTGCATTGCCAACCTGAAAGGTGGCAGAGCCATCTTCACCAACCCCGCCACGCCGGTGAAATGCGGCGGCGCCCCCCACAAGATCATGTACCTGGCGGCCGACTACTTCAAAAAGCACGGAGTGGCCGATGCCATTAAGGTGGAGTACTGGAGCGGACATCCCAAACTTTTTGCCGTTCCTAAATACGAGAACACCTTGCTGGAAGTGGTGAAGCGCCACCACATCGACCTGAACTTCAACGTGAAGATGACGGAGATCGATGCGGAGCAGAAGCGGGCAAAGTTTATTGGTATCGGGGAAGACAATAAAGACCGGGAGTATTGGGTCGACTACGACATCATCCACGTGGTGCCGCCGCAGAGCGCGCCCGACTTTGTCCGCAACAGCCCGCTGGCCAACGAGGCCGGGTGGGTGGACGTGGACCAATACACGATGCAGCACGTGCGCTACCCCAACGTCTTTGGCCTGGGTGACGCCTCCTCGCTGCCCACCTCCAAAACCGGGGCGGCCATCCGCAAGCAGGCCCCCGTGGCGGTGAAGAACCTGCTGGCCGCCATAGAAGGCCAGCCCCTCCCGGCTAAATACGAGGGCTACACTTCCTGTCCCCTGGTGACGGGATACGGCAAGCTGGTGCTCGCCGAGTTTGACTACAGCAACGAGCCCGCCGAAACCTTCCCCTTCGACCAAAGCAAGGAGCGCTGGAGCATGTACCAACTCAAAAAGCAGGTGCTGCCGCGGCTGTACTGGAACAGGATCCTGACGGGGAAGATGTGAGAGAGGAGCTGCGAGCTATTAGCTGCGAGCTGCGAGCCAGAACGGTTATAGCCCGAAGAAATAACAGGAAACGAGAAAACTATCATCAAGGAGCTTCGGCTCCTTTTTAGTTTAAAGTTACCTCCCTAATTCCCAATCCCTAATCCCTATCCCGATAGCTATCGGGACCTAATTCCTGCTCACCAAAGGGGGGTATAAGCCATATATAACCCATATATAAACCATATATAAAGCATATATAAGGCATCTCTTTAAAGGGATGGGTTATATATGGGATGTATATGGATCAAATATGGGTTGTATATGGGTTGTATGACCACTGTCATGGCTGTAACTGCGCTTTGTCATTGCCGTAAGCCCTTCTTCGGTGGTAGATTAGTAGCGTTGCCGGCAGGAGCCGGCTTTATTCTTAACCCTTCAAAAACTGTAGTCACCATGGCCAAAGTACACCTGCCCTTTCCCCTCACCGGCAACCTTGCCGGCCTGAGCCTCTATACCCGCAAAGACATGGAGGGCGTGTTGGCGCGCCGACCCGGCGGGGCCTCCAAAAAGCGCATCCGGCACGACGACTCTTTTGAAATGACACGCCTCTACGATGCGGAGTTCTCGGGTTGCTCCACCGCCTCCAAATGGCTGCGCCGCCGCGCCCTGCAGCACCTGGAGCACCTGGGGGACTTTAACTGGGCGCCGGCCCTGCTCGGCCACCTGCATGCCCTGATACCACTGGACACCAGCAGCAAGCTGGGGAGCCGCTCTGTTGCCCTGTCGAAGAATCCCTCCCTCGTTTCGGAATACCCGCTTACCCGCCGGCAGTTGTTCGATACGGTGGTGCGCACCTCCATTACCTGGCAGATCGACAAAGGCGCGCTGTCGGCTACCCTGTCCACCGGCGAGCTGTTGCCGGGCGTCAACTTCTTACCCGGGGGCCCCTACCCCTTCTTTCGCTTCGTGGCGGTGCTGGGGGCGGTGCCCGACCTGCACCACCTCAAAGGAAACAAGTATGGTCCTCCGGCCGGCTTTACCCCGGTGGCGGCGAACTGGGTGCACAGCGAGTGGCTGGTGGCGGGGAAGAAAGCTCCGGCCACAACCCTGGAAATGAGCCTGCCCAAGGCGCCCGGCACGGCACCCTTTACCCTGGTGCTTTCCGTAGGACTCGAGCGGGGCACGGTGGACACGGGGGGCAGCATCGAAACGGTGCGTCATTTTGGCTGCGCCAAGATCCTGGGAGCGGTGTAAATTGCCGGGAAAGCAGGCGGGCTGCCGATAGCGGGCGCTG
>DASWYM010000419.1:0-3429 GCA_036404975.1 Chitinophagaceae bacterium | reverse complement strand
GACCTTTATAAGAGTCGGAACAACGTCGGGACAACCTCGGGAGAAGGTCGGGACAAGGTCGGAAGAACCCCCGGTGGGGTGAGAAGGGATTAGGGATTAGGAATTAGGTCCCGATGGCCATAAGGACGGGAATTAGGTGGTTCAAAATGACCCCATGCCCCAATGACTTACTGACTTATTTCTTTCCATTATCAGGCAGTGGCGGTGGTTCTATCCATCGCCTCCTTCTCCCGGCGCACCCATAGGGCCAGAACGGTGATGCAGAGGGAAAAGAGGCTTACGATGCCAAATGCCCACTGCATATTCCATGCTTCGGAAGTGTAACCGATCAGCACGGGCCCCAGCAGGAAGCCCCCATAGCCAATCATGGTTACCGAGGTGATAGCATAGCCGGGGGGCATTTTGCGCGACTGGGCCGCCAGCGAGTAAATGATGGGGACGATGATGGAATCGCCCAGTCCGATCAGCAGAAAGCCCAATGCTGCCGGCAGCAGGAAGGGAAAGAATACGGCAATGAGAAAGCCGATGGCCATCAGCACCCCATTGGTGATCAGTAGAGAAAAAGGGCCAAAGGCTGCCGTGGCCCTGTCGCCGGCCAGCCGCCCCAAGGCCATGGTGACGATAAAGGCCGTATACCCGGTGGTGACTAATCCGGCGGGTGCGTTCACTGCTTTTTCGAAGTAATTGACGCTCCAGTCGAACATGGCGCCTTCACACAGCATGCCACAGAAAGCGATCCCTCCCAGCAGGAACAGGTAGCGGTCGGGTAGGATAAAGAACGGCCGCTTTTCGCCCCTTGCTTCGTCTATTGGAGAGCGGCGGGGCTGGAAGAAGAGGGTGAGGGCGATCACCGCCGCTCCAATAGCCAGGAAGTGAACAGCAGGCGAAACACCGCCGATGATCATCAGGGTGCCAATGCCGGCGGCCACAAAGGAAGCCCCGCTCCAGATGCCGTGAAACGTGGATACGATAGGCCGGTTGTATAACTTTTGCACCTGTATGGATTGGGTATTTGCCGAAATATTGAGCATAGTGCGCAGCCCTCCGAACGCAAACAGGGCAGCCATAAGCTGTTCCCGGCTGCCCACTAATCCTGCTGCACCCAGCATAGCCGCTGTGCCGATGCAGCTGAGCACCATGATCCGTTTTGTTCCATACCGGGCGATCAGCCAACTGGAGATACTCAGTCCGGCAAAAAGGCCGGCATACACGCCCAGGAGCGTAGTGCCCCAGCTGGCATTGTTCATGCCGAGCTTTTGCTGCACATCGGGAATGCGCGAGGCCCAGCTGGCCGTGAGGATACCGGAGAGAAAAAAGAACACTATGGTGGTCCACCGCTCTTTTTTCCGGTGCAAGGGGGCAATAAAAGACATGGCTGCAAAAGTAGGGGCGAATAGGCTTGCCTGCTGCGCCGGGAAGGGGTAACGTGTAAGCACAGCAACATTTCAAAGCAAAGGGGCACAACCGGTACGCTTTTTCTCCCAGTTCATACACTACCTCCTTGCCGGGCCTGCTGCAGCAATGCAACTTTGCTCCCGCAAAACACCCGTCAACACCCAAAACCTAACACGTGATACGCTTTAATACCTTTAATATGATCCACAAAGCGCTGCGCGCAATGCTTTACGATTCGGCCCTTACCCTGCAGCAAACCTGGTTTGGCAACGAGGACGAAGCCCGCACTGCCCTGCGCAAGGTGGAAACGGTGATCGCGCAGTTTGAGCAGCACGCCCACCACGAAGACAACTTTGTGCTGCCGATGATTTCGGCTTATGAACCCCAACTGGTGGAGGAGTTTGAAAAAGAGCACGTGGAAGACCACCGTATCGGCGAACAACTGGTCCACCTGGTGAACATCTTCAGCGCGGCTACCGGCGAAGAAGAACGCATGGTGGCCGGCTCCGGGGTGGCGAAGGCCTTTATGGATTTTATGGTCTTCAACCTGCAGCATATGGCTAAGGAGGAAATGGTGCTCAACCCCATACTTTGGGCTTACTATACCGACGAGCAACTGCTGGAAATGAATGCCCGTATTGTGGCCAGTGTGCCCGCTGCCGAAAAGGCCGTTAGCGCACAGTGGATGATGCGCGGCATCAGCAACCGGGAAGCAATCCAGTGGCTAAAGGCCATGAAGAGGTCCGCTCCCGTAGGAGACTTCCAGGCGCTGTGGTCGCTGGCCGACAGTGAACTGCCGGTGCACCGCCGCATTGAGGTGAAGGAAGCCGTGCTGGAAGAGGAATCCATCTTTGCCCATAAACACTCAGTCTAGTCATAAATCCCAACCAGATCAACCAACTGCTCATTTTGCCACTGCCCTGCAGTGGCTTTTTTTATGACCCTGCTCGGGGCCTCCATTTCGGGGTATATTGTTGAGGTGAGCCGTGGGCAGTTGGGTAATTGCTGCCGCAGTGCTCCAGGCTACGGCACAGGCTACAAGGCGGTGGGTAAAAATGGTATGCAAATTGGATGAAAGACAATGAAAGCAATAACTCAATATATACAAAAGACAATGAAAGCAATAACTCAATATATACACTGAAGCTATCCCTTTTAACCGTTTAATAGCATAACGGGATACTTTAAATCGTTTATTGAGGTGTGCAGTGTGGTTAATTGGTGGCGGTTAGAAAGAAAGAGGTTGAACCAACGTTTGACCTCTTTTATTCAAACTATTGTGGTGCAGTTCTGCGGGAAGCTACTACTGGTTAGTAGCTTCTCTTTTTTAAGAGCCAGTCTCACTCACTTTTTTTCTGGCACAATCTTTTTCATTATAATAGTGATTTGCGTCGCGTGCAGGCAGTCGTATTTAGAAGAAAAGAAGATCCCTGTGTAACCTGCTCCTTCCGATCGAAATCAGCCGGACGAACACTGAATGTAAATAATTAACTATGTCATCATACATGAAATCCGTTTCTTCTAAACCTGTAATCCTCTACGCTGAAGACGACCTGGATGATTACGATGCACTGAGAGGGGCCCTGGCTCAATTGAGCGATAAGTATGAGTTGCAGTGGGCCAAGAATGGCGAAGAAGTACTTAACTACCTCAACGAGCCGGACAATACCTATCCCAGCCTCGTGGTGCTGGATCTCAATATGCCTATCATGGACGGAAAGCAAACGCTTCTTTGGCTGAAAAGCCACAGCGAGCACCAGGACATTCCCGTGATGGTGTTTACCACCTCCTCGCGCGAGGAAGACGTAAAGCTTTGCCAATCGCATAAATGTACTTTTTACCGCAAGCCTACCCTGTACAGGGACCTGCTGCACATCACGCAAACGATGATGCAGATGAGCGAGCAGGCGATGGTGCGCCGGTAAACGAAGACCAATACATTGTCAAAGCCCCGCTGTCGTGCCGGGGCTTTTTTCGTGTCGCGGATTGCTGCTCAGCAGTAAAGACTCCAGCCCTTTCTTTCCCGTGCCATGG
>DASWYM010000418.1:0-5545 GCA_036404975.1 Chitinophagaceae bacterium | reverse complement strand
CAGAAGTAACATGACCATTTGTTAAAAAAGCGATAAGGGTGAACCAGCTTCCGCTTTGAAGTAGTGGTATACTTGTTAAAGCAGCCACCTGTCCCTCCTCATTCTTTAATGTTCCATCACTTTGCCCGGCCAACTGATTTTTACTTAGTTTAGACACCACATACTAAATTATTATACCAGTTATGCGTTCACTGCTTCTCTTAATGCTGCTGAGTTTCCTCGGCGACACCCTTTTTGCCCAGAACCGCGACTCGCTTTATATGCGCGAACATTACGACAAGGCAGAGTACCGGGTACCCATGCGCGACGGCATTACCCTGTTCACGATTGTGTACACACCTAAAGACAAGTCGAAGACTTATCCCATCCTGCTGAACCGCACCTGCTACAACGCCTCCAACTACGCCCACTTCAAAACCAATAACCATCCCTCCAACTTCCTGGTGCGCGACGGCTACATCCTGGTTTACCAGGACGTGCGCGGCCGCTATATGAGCGAAGGGCTGTTCACCACCATGACACCAAACATACCCGGCAATGATCCGAAGAACAAAAAAGCCGTGGACGAAAGCTCCGACACCTGGGACAGCATCGACTGGATGGTGAAGAACCTCCGGGGCAACAACGGACGCGTAGGCATGTACGGCATTTCCTACCCCGGCTTCTACACCGCCGCAGCCCTGCCCGATGCCCATCCCGCACTGAAAGCCTGCTCGCCCCAGGCACCGATTGCGGACTTCTTCTTCGACGACTTCCTTCACCAGGGCGCTTTCGTGCAAAGCTATACGGGCGCCTTTGCCGTTTTTGGCTACCAGAAGAAAGACACCACCCGGAAGTCCTGGTACATGCCCGAAATGATGCGTCTCTTTGCTGATCCCCCGGCCGATGGCTACCAGTTTCACCTGGAACAAGGCCCCCTGAAGAACATTACAAAGAAGTTCCACCACGACAACTTCTTCTGGCAGGAGATCATCAACCACCCTAACTACGACACTTTCTGGCAGCGCCGCAACCTCCTGCCCCACCTTAAAAACGTGAAGCCGGCTGTACTGACGGTGGGTGGCTGGTTTGATGCCGAGGACCTCTATGGCCCGCTGAACATCTACAAGACGATAGAGAAGACCACGCCCTCGGCAAAGAACAGCATCGTGATGGGGCCATGGGGTCATGGCGACTGGGCACGCGAGACCGGCAAGAGCACGCACAACCACATCTACTTTGGCGACTCCATTTCGACCTTCTACCAGCGCGAGATCGAGTACCCCTTTTTTACCGCCCACCTGAAAGGCGATGGCCAGGCAGGCTTGCCCGAAGCCTATATGTTTAATACCGGCATCAAGAAGTGGCAAAGGTTCGATGTGTGGCCTCCACGGGAAATCCCACCGCTGCGCCTGTACTTTGGAGAAGGTGGAAAGCTTTCAGTAAACAAGCCCACTAATGATAAAGCGGTGTTTGAATACGTAAGCGACCCGGCCAAGCCGGTGCCCTATACTTCGCAGACCGAGGGGCTAACGTTTACCCCACGCCGTTACATGACCGACGATCAGCGCCACGCTTCCCGCCGCCCCGATGTGCTCACCTTCGAGACCGACACGCTGACCGAGGCCGTAACGGTGGCCGGCGAAATACTTGCGAAGCTGAAAGTGGCCATGAGCGGCACGGATGCCGACTTCGTGGTGAAGCTGATCGATGTATACCCCGACAATCACCCCAATTACGAGCACAACCCGAAAAATATCGTGATGGGCGGCTACCAGCAGCTCGTGCGCGCCGAGGTGTTCCGCGGCCGCTTCCGCAACTCCTTCGAAAAGCCACAGCCTTTTGTACCCGGTCAGGTTACCGAAGTGGAGGTGCCGCTGCAGGATGTGCTGCACACCTTTAAGAAAGGTCATAAGATCATGATCCAGGTCCACAGCACCTGGTTCCCCTACATTGACCGCAACCCGCAGAAGTATGTCGAGAACATTTTCAAGGCCGACGAAAAGGACTTTATCAAGTCGACCATCCAGGTCTACGGCAGCTCGGTTGTGAGTGCCGGAGGGGAACAGACCGAGCCCCAGGTAATGAAGCCCGCCACCCAGAAGGCCTTTTAAGAACAACCATACAAGAGCTTCCCGGAAAGCCCCACCCCGTGGGGCTTTGTTGTAGACAGATCATTCTTTATACGGCGGGAATTGCTTAATTTACTGTACAAGAGGTGCATCATGAAACAGTCCCTTAACCTGCTCTTAGTCCTCCTGTTGTTTTGCGGCACTACCGTGCAGGCGCAAATGATTAATGGCTTCCTGCGCGACAGCATCACTCACTACCCCATCAGCGGCGGCACCATCACCAATGCCACCAGCGGCCGCAGCATAAAAACCGACAACCGGGGATTCTTCCGCCTGCGGGTAGAACCCAACGACCGCCTTTATGCCGTCGCCAACGCCTACCGCTTCGATACCCTTACTTATACGACGCTATTCAGCGATACAGTTATCATTTACCTGGCACCCACCGGTGCCGTGTTGCCTACCGTAACAGTGACAGCGGAATATAACCGCTACCAGCTCGACAGCATCGCGCGGAGAAAAGCCTTCGAAGCCGCCCGCGGACCGGTGATGCCTACCGTGGCCTCCACACCCTCTACAGGCTTTGGGCTGAGCATCAACATGGACAAATTCTGGTCAAAGGAAGCCAAGCGGAAAAGGCAACTGGACCGCACCTACCACCAGGCGGAAGAGGAGGCCTACGTTTACTACCGCTACTCGCCCGAAGTGGTGGCCTACTACACGGGGCTGAAGGGCGACGAGCTCAAAGCCTTTATGCAGCGCTACACGCCTTCCTACGAATGGCTGCGGCAGCACCCCTACAACGAAGACGTGATGTATTACCTCAATGACAAGATCAAATTGTATAAAGCGCGGCGGCGATAGCAAGACGTGAGAGGTAAAACGTGAAACGTGAGACGAGGAGGCTACACGCTGTACGCCGTATGTTATACGCAATGAGCAATGAGTGATCAGTAATGTGTAGGCCCCCTTAATAGAACACTTCCAGATGCAGGACGAGGCTATGGACTATCCACTATCGGCTTTTCTCTCTTGTCTCACCATCAGCCAGGATAATAAGCAAGCCAAATAACCGGAGAACAGACCTTTTGTCAGGAGCCGCTTGTCGTGGAACAGTGGAACTGACAAATACAATCACATTTAGGTAATCATATAGAGCCCAGGAGTAAGAATTGTAAGTAACCTTATTGATGCTGGTCATTTTGTTGCTTAAATTATTCTTTACTATTGCAAAGCTGCACGTTGATAAGTATATTTATACGGCTCTTGAACACACTGGAATAAATAGGCATGAAACCCATAATCTTATCCTTTCCAAATACTGCTTCCGTCTGGTTCTTTTTACAATTGGCACACACCAAGAAAGTGCAGGTAGAAGGCACAACTGTCTCCGGCTCTTTTACCATAAGTGATGTGGAACTGGCCCGAAAACAGTTCAAGGCTACGGTCCAGAACAAAAAGCGTATCACCCTTTCCTTTAAACGGGTGTAGTTCCTTCTCCGACTATTGCTTTATATCTCTTAGACCTATTATACAAGGTGGCAGCATCCCTGACCTTACTTCATATGATCGTAATAAAAAAGGCAACAGGTAAAGGTTCTTTACCTGCTCCCTATCGATTAAGTCCTGAAGAATCTACTCTGCTACCGGGCGGGCATCTGCTGCCACTACCTTCAGCTTAATGGTGGCAGACTGCAGCTGGGGCGATTCAGCCGTAAGGATGATTTCCCCTGCCTCCCCGGTAGCCTGAACAATCACTTGTGCCAGGCCGTTAAACAGCTTGCGCTTCCAGGGCTCTGCAGGTGTAAGCAATTGTATCACGCCGGGATCGGTATTTACGTTGTCCCACTCATACTTTTTCGGAATAGGCGTAGCCACAATGACGATGTCGTTCTCACCGGCTCGTAGCATGCTTTTATCCAACACGAAGCCCCTGCCTGCTTCACCTTCTTTCACATTAGCGGCAAGTTCCTTTCCATTGATGTAGATGGATTGCTCCCTGCCTATGCTCTTATAAAAGAAAGTAACGTCCGATGCGGCAAAGTCGGCGGGTAGCATAAAGCGGCCCTTATGTATATAAGCCTGCGCCAGGTTCTTGTAGTCACGGGTCCTGAAGGCTTCCTTCCAACCGGCACCCTCCATATCTGCGGTTGCACTGCCTGCGATGTCCATCCCTTCGGCTTCCCTTTCTTTCAGGCCTTCAATGGCGACGGTACGGACCGTTTCTATATACCGGTCCCTTTCCAGCGAGGTAGGATCGCCGTTTCCAACGCCAATGATTTTCCCGGGGCCCTTTATCCGGAAGGTGACTTCGTTACCTGCAGTAGGCACCGGCAGCTTGCTCTTATCCTCTGCGGCTACAGTGATCACGGCAATATCCTGCCGGTCGGCGGCCAGGGTGCCTTTATGCGCTGTTAACCGGAGTGACGCAGGTGCACCGGTTGTTTTTACCACATCGGTCAGCACTCTTCTTCCACCGGTATAGCCGATAGCTTCAAGCGTTCCGGGTGCAAAGGGCACCACCCACTCCAGGTGTCCATTCCGTTCCATCTTTTTACGACCCAGGCTTTTGCGGTTCAGGAAAAGCTCCACTTCTTCGCAGTTGCCGTAGGCCCATACCGAAACAGGCTGCCCTTCCTTTCCTGCCCAGTTCCAGTGGGGCAGCAGGTGCAGCACAGGTTTGTTTCCCCACCACGAGCGCAGGTAGTACACATTGTCCTTTGGAAAGCCGCACAGGTCCATCATGCCGAAATAGGAAGTGATCGAGGGCCATCCATAGGGCGTGGGCTCGCCACGGTAGTCAAAGCCCGTCCAGATAAACATGCCTGCCAGGTAGGGCCGGGCATCATAGAACTTCCATCCTTCTTCAATGCTGTAAAAGGTAGGCCTCGGCTTTTGATCATAAGCCGCCCGGTACTGCTTGCTGTCGTCGGTTACGTACACACCCCTGGTGGCAAAGGTGGAGCCTTCCTCCGTGCCCATGCCCGGTTGCTCCGGAAAGCGCTTCTGGTGGGCATCGATATTACCATTGCCCATATAATTATACCCCATCACTTCCAGCATGTCCGATATGCCGCTGCCAAAGCCCCCGCTGATACCTGCCGTGATCGGGCGGGTGGAATCGAGGCTCTTCGCATATTCCTGCAAGGTAGTGGCAATGCGTGCCCCGGTCACACTGTTTTCTATGGCCCACTCCTCGTTGCCTATAGACCAACTGATGATGGAAGGATGATTACGGTCTCTTTCGATCAGTCTTTTCAGTTCGTTCAACCCATCGGCTGTCGTACGCATCAGGCGGTTCTCATCAATCACCAGCATGCCCAGGCGGTCACAGGCGTCCAGCAATTCCGGTGTCGGCGGGTTGTGCGAAGCCCTGTAGGCATTGGAGCCCATATCTTTTAGGGCCCTAATGCGCCAATACTGCAGTTCATCAGGCAGGGCACTGCCCACCCCAGCATGGTCCTGGTGGTTGTTGGTGCCCTTCAGCTTTACGG
>DASWYM010000417.1:0-16150 GCA_036404975.1 Chitinophagaceae bacterium | reverse complement strand
GCCCAGCGCCTCGGGATCCTCAAGGCCGAGGAAGTGCTCGGCTCCTTCGAAGCCATCATGCGCGCCCTCAACCGGCCCGGCGAGAACGTGGACAAGACCCTCGGCTACTACCGTGATATAGAGGACCGCAACGAAGGCATTGCCTTCCTGCGCGCCAAGCTGATCAACCTCCTGGCCCTGGAGGCAACCGATGTATTTATGGCGAACGAGGAAGACATTCTTAAAGGAGAATTCAACGATACCCTGATCGATAACCTGGAACAGCGCTGCCCGCCCCTGAAGGACATGATGAAGCTTTCGGTGGAGCGCATCTATAACCACGACACGGTGACCCAGATCGAGATCGCGGGCTACAACGTCATGAGCGAGCTGCTGCAGCTCTTTATTCCCGCCCTGCTCAAAGAGAAGCCTTCGCACAAGGAGCAGAAAGTGCTCAAGCTCTTTCCCTACCAGTTCACCGAGTTCCAGCTTACCGACTCCCGCTACGAAAAGGTGATGAGCGCCCTGGACCTCTTATCCGGCATGACCGACACCTATGCCACCGAGCTGTACCGCCGGCTGAAGGGGATCGTGATTCCGCAACATGACTGAGGAAAGCTGCGAGCTATGAGCTTCGAGCTGCGAGAAGGTCATTGAGTCATTAGGTCATTCAATTGCAAAGAGTAATCATAAACGCTGATCCTTTGCGGCTTTGTTATGGTAAGACTTCAGCGTTATATGTAAGGCAAATGAAGCACCCTATTCACCATTCACCATTGACCTCCCGATAGCTATCGGGACACGACCCCACTCACCATTCACCATTCGCAATACCTTTGCTCTATGAAACGAACTGCTGTACTGGGCCTGGTGCTGCTGGGCGCCGCCTGTAACCAAAGGACGGAAACAGACACCCTGAAAGCGGAGATCGACAGCGTGCGCCTGGAGTACGAAGGAGCACGGCAGGAACTCCTGCTCAAAAAGGACTCCGCAAAGCTTAGGGACATGTCGGAAGATGCCGCCTTCCTGGCGCGCCTGGCGGCTGCCGAAGAACGGGCTCTGCGCCTGAGGCAGGAAGTGGGCCGGAAGAAAAGGGAGTTCCGCGCCCGGAAAAAAGAGCACCCTGCACCCGCCCCGGGCACTGAATAAAGAGATGGTTAGCCTACTTCTTTGATCTCGCGGTCCTCACCGATCGCCGTCTTCTTCTTCCGCTTGCCACGGAGGATTTCGATAAAGGCCGGCAGGATGGAGACAATGATGATGGCGAAGATCACGTAGGTGAAGTTGGACTTGATCACCGGGATGCCGCCAAAGAAGTAACCGAGGAAGAGGAACGACACGATCCACAGTACACCGCCGATCACGTTATAGGAAGCAAAGCGGCTATAGGTCATCGAGCCTACACCGGCCACGAAAGGGGCGAAGGTGCGTACGATGGGCACAAAGCGCGCGTATATGATGGTCTTGCCGCCGTACTTGTTATAGAACGCTTCGGTCTTCTCGAGGTACTCTCTTTTTAGCAGCTTATAGCGGCCGCTGAAGGCCTTGGGGCCGATGTATTTACCGATGTGGTAGTTCACCAGGTCACCCAGGATGGCCGCTACGATCAGCAGGGCGGCCATGAGGAAGATATTCAGCCCGCTTTCCGGCTTGGCAATAATGGCGCCGGCAGCAAACAGCAGGGAGTCGCCCGGCAGGAAGGGCGTCACCACGAAGCCTGTCTCGGCAAAGATGATCAGGAACAGGATCAGGTAAGTCCAGGTCTTATAATTACTGACAATAGCTACCAGGTGCTGGTCGATGTGCAGGATAAAGTCGATGATTGCTTGAATGGCTTCCACAGTTCGTTGCTTAAAGGGGGCAAAAATAGGGAGAAGCCACCGATACGGTGCCGGGGGAGGAAAGTTTAACGTTCCGGCTATAAGTTAAAAGTTTAAGGTTTAAGGTTGGGGCCGGAAAGGCATAGACGCTTTCCTTCAAGGCACTTCCTTTTCCGTTTTGATTAATGACCCAATGACTTACTGACCTGGCTCGCAGCTCGCAGCTATTTCCTATCATGCAGCACCAGCAGCGGCACGGTGGTCTGGTAGCTCATCTGCTTCGTATGGCTCGTGCCCAGCCAGCGGTTCAGCAGGCCATGGTGGTGGGCCACCATCACCAGCATGTCGGTGGGGTTGTTCTGTGTAAAGCTCTGGATGCCTTCCTCCACGTCGTCGTCCACGATGGTGGCGAACTGGTGCTCTATACCCTCAAAAGCGCGCTCCAGTCCCATCTTTCCGGCAATTTCTCCGGTGTCCATCTCCTCGGCCTCTTCCTGCACGTGCACGATCTCTATGCGCGCCCCGAACTTCTTAGCCAACAGCACCAGCGGGTCCAGCGCCTGGTAGTTGACGGTTTCCTTAAAGTCGGTGGAAAAAACAATGCGCCTGGGCTGTTTAAAGGCGGTCTCCTCGGGCACTACCAGCACCGGGCGGCTCACTTTGCGGATGGCGGTGATGGCGTTGCTGCCCCAGAAGCGGCTGTGCTTGCCAC
Organism: Chitinophagaceae bacterium; assembly: GCA_036404975.1. Lineage (GTDB taxonomy): Bacteria > Bacteroidota > Bacteroidia > Chitinophagales > Chitinophagaceae > Flavisolibacter. The sequence goes on along the minus strand of DASWYM010000417.1, from coordinate 13,639 downwards.
CCTTCATGCCCACGACCACCAGGTCGGCTCCCTGCTTGTCGGCCTGGTCGGCGATCGACTCACCGGTAAAGCCCATGATCACGTCGGTGGTCACCGGCACGGGGAAGGAGGCGGCCAGGTTGTCGGCTTCTTCCCGGAGCTGGGCGGCCTTCTCCTTTTGTTCGGCCTCCACGGTATCGCTCCAGGCCACGGGCACATCCAGCGCCGGTGCCGGTTCCAGGAACACGTGCAGGAGGTGAAGGGAGGCATTGAATTCCTGCGCAAGGCCGGCTGCGTAGCGAACGGCGTTGCGGGCAGCATCAGAGAAGTCGGTGGCAACCAGGATCTTTTTCATACTCTATGGTTAAGCGTGAACGGATACTATAAAGTTAACCATTTACCCGCACTCCTGCTTTTTCGGGGCGGCCTGTCCGTGAATGGTGTCCCGATAGCTATCGGGAGGTGAATGGTGAAAACCACAACCGTCCTTCTACCCGTTGTAATGAGTCTCCCGACTCATTACCGGGACGGAACGCTTCCCTTAAAGTCCTAAGGCAAGCTCCCGCCATTTCCTCAGACAGTCCTTCCATTGCCACCATAGATAATTCCAGAATGACAATGTGAGAGCGTTTACAGGTTGACGGCAGTCATCCAGCACGTAGCATAGATCCGGTAGCTATCGAATCCTCCCTCCGGTCGGGATGACAAGGATAGAAACATTATTGCCCACCAACACCCTGACAGCAGCAGGGTTCGCTCATTTGCATATTTACTCATTTGCACATCTGCACATTTTCACATTCTCTCATTTGCAAATTCGCACATCATCACGGTATCCCCAGTGTATCGTTATTGCTCATGCGCTCAAACGCTGCCGGTGAGCCGGAGCGGCTGTCAGAAGCAACCACTTCCTCCTCATTTATCCCCTTTCCCTCTTTCTCCCTCTTCGTCTCCAAAAAGTTCCTGGCAATCGACAGGGGCCGGAAGGTGTAGCGTTTCTTCTCGCGGTGGCGCGCGCTGCGGTAGAAGATGTCCTTGAGGGTATCGATCACCTGCACGGTGTTCACCCCCTTGTTGATCATCACGCACTCGGCCATGGCGGCCGTGGCGGCATCGGTCACTTCGGCGCGGGTGGCAATGCCTTTCTTGTTGAGGCTCTCCAGCACCTGGGTGGCCCAGATCACCGGGGCGTGTGCCGCCTCGCAGAGCCACATGATCTCTTCCTGGATCTCGCTGAGGCGCTCAAAGCCGATCTCCACCGCCAGGTCGCCGCGAGCGATCATCACCCCGTAGCGCTCCTGGGTCATGCCCTGCAGGATCAGGGCAGGCAGGTTGGCCACCGCCCCCGCTTTTTCTACCTTGATGATAATGGGCACGGGCCGGTCGCCCAGGGCCTCCTGCAATTCCACCAGGTCGCTCACGGTCTGTATAAACGAAAAGCCCACCATGTCGGCATGCTCCTGGATAAAAGGGAGGCACTCGCGGTCAAAGCCGGTAAGGGCCGGCAGGGTAATGATGGTGTCGGGGAAGTTGATGCCGCGCTCACCCTTCAGGAAAGGCTTTCCCGAAATGCGGTCCACCTGCAGCTCGGCGGCGAAGGGGTGCTTGGCGATCACCGTGGTTTCCACCACGCCGTCGTCGAAGAGTACGCGGTCGCCCACCTGCATCTGCACGATGATGCCCGGCAGGGTGCAGCCCACGCGCGGCAGGTCGTCGTAGAGGCAGTAGTCGTCGTAGAGGTAGAAGCGCTCGCCGGTCTGCAGCTTCACGCGGTTCTTTTTCTTGCCCTCGATCTTCGTGCGGATCTTGGGTCCCGCCAGGTCCATATAGATGCGGCAGGCCAGCCCCGTGGCCTCGGTGGCCTTGCGGATCTGCCCGATCATTTGCAGCCAGGTGTTCTCGTCGTCGCGGGCGCAGTTGATGCGGGCGATGTTCATGCCCGCCTGCAGCAGGCGCTTCACCAGGTCGAAGTCCTGGGCAAAGCTGGTGTCGAAGGTGACCATGATGCAGGGGATCACATCGGCACTGCAAGGGCCGAAAATACCCTTGGCCGCCTGCTGGATGCGTTCGGCACCGATGCGGAAGGAGGGTGGGGCTTCATCCGGCTCAGCCCCCAGCCGCCGCAGCACGGCCAGCAGCTGGCTGCGGATATGGCTCTCCGAATGGGTGAGCGAGGAAAGGCCCTCCTCGTGCAGCCGCTCCTGCAGGCCGCGGATATCGCGGCTGCGCAAAGCCAGGTAGTGCAGCAGGTTGCAGGCACTGTAAAAATGAGAGGGGTGCACGCCCTGCAACGTGGCTTCGTGCGCTTTTTCGGCCGCCACCATCAGGTCATCCAGCCGCTGCAGTTCGTCTCTTAACTGGTCTTGAACGGGGGACATGGCTTTCTTTTCTATAAAGTTAGCCCGTCGGCGCTGGAAAACCCGCACCTTTACCGCTTATGGGGTATGGACGCTTTGCGACTCGCATGGGAAAACTACTTAGTAAAATCCCTGTGCATAATTTAGTAGACTCCACCACCGGCTTATTGCCTAATTTGAGGCTTGCTTTCAGCCCAACGGTACTGTGCAAGCCCCTGTTAAAGAACCACCAAGGCGAAAAACCGTTCGTATGAAACACACCACAGCCCTAACCTTGCTGGCCATTACGGAGCCAGATACCATAACCATGCACCCCTTGCGGCCCGAGGGCCTTATAGGAGAGGTGCTTCAGGCTCCCGATCTTCCTCTTGCTTTCCAGCTTTTAGCCACCCACCCGGTGGACGTCGTGCTCTTCGACCTGTCGCTGCTGCATCTTACGGGCGATTATTCGTTCCGCCGCCTTTTAGCGGCCGCCGCCGCGGCGCCTGTTATCCTGCTTTCGTGCGTGGAGGAGTTTGGACTCGCCGGTGAGCTGCTGCGCTTGGGCGCCCAGGACTGCCTGGTGAAGGGACAGTTTGATGCCGACACCTTTGCGCGCTCGATCGTGTTCAGCCGCCAGCGCAAGATGAAAGAAGCCGGGCTGCTGCAGGTCAACGAGCGGCTCCACCGCGTGCTGCAGGTATCCAACGACGTCATCTGGGAGTGGGACCTCGCCGCCAAAAGGGTGCTGCGCGACGAGCAGCGCCTGCAGGCCCTCTTTGGCCTGGAGCCCTCGGCCTCCCTCGACAGCCTCGACGAGTGGATCGACCGCATCCACCCCGCCGACCGGGCAGCCGTGCAGGCCCTCATGCAGGAAGTGATTACCAACCCGCGCCGCGAGGTGTACGAGGTGGAATACCGCCTGCGCCGCAGCGATGGCACCTACCTCTATGTCTACGACCGCGGCACGGTGGTGCGCAATGCCGATGGCGCGGTGGTCAGCGTCATTGGGGCGGGGCAGAACATTACGGGCCGCAAAAGGGCCGAGGAGAAGTTCCGTCTCCTGTTCAACAACAGTCCCCTGCCCGCCTGGGTGTACGAGGCCGGCAGCCTGCGCTTCCTCGAAGTGAACGCCGCGGCCGTGCGCACCTACGGCTACAGCCGCGCGGAGTTCCTGCAGCTTACCGGCCGCGACCTCTGCCTGCCGGCCCAGGTGGAGGTCTTCGAAGAGGAAGTGGCCACCGTCGTACGCACGGGCGAAGAGTACCGCTCGCGCACGGTGCACCTCCGCAAGGACGGCGATGCCATGGCGGTAGCCCTCACCGCCTACGCGGTCGACTACTTCGGCAAAGCTGCCGTGCTGGTGCAGGCCCAGGACATTACCGGTGAGGAACGCCTGCGCCGCGAGCTGGAGGCCAGCCGCCGCCAGCGCCAGCAGGAGATCATGGAGGCGGTATTGAAGGCCGAGGAAAAAGAGCGCACCAACATCGGCCACGAGCTGCACGACAACATCAACCAGATCCTGGCCTCGGCCAAGCTCTATATCGAAACGGCCCTCAGGGCCGGCGAAGAGAAAGACGAGTACCTGCGCCAGGGGGTGCACATCGTGGATGTGGCCATCCAGGAGATCCGCCAGCTTTCCAAGGACCTGGTGGCTACCGGCTTCCGCCACCACGGGCTGGTGGTGGCCATCCAGGACATTACCGGGCTGATCACCGCGGCGCGCGATATGCGCTTCAACATCAGCACCGAGCGCTTTTGCGAAGAGTCGCTCAGCGAGGGCCACCTGCTGGCCCTCTACCGCATCGTGCAGGAACAGCTGAATAACATCGTGAAGCACGCCCGGGCCACCGAGGTGCTCATCGAGCTGCATACGGGCGAGGGCAAGGCTTTCCTGCGCATCCGCGACAACGGCCGCGGCTTCGACACGGCCGCCCGCCCCAAGGGCATCGGGCTTTCCAACATCGCCAGCCGCGCCTCCTTTTACAACGGCACCCTGGAAGTGCGCTCCGCCCCCGGCAAGGGCTGCGAGCTAAGGGTGACGCTGGCGCTGGGGGGATAGAGGGAGGGATTAGGGATTAGGGAGGGAACCACGAAGACGCAAGGACACGAAGGAACAAGAAGAACAATGTGCAAATGTGCGAATATGCAGATGTGCAAATGTGTATCCCAATAGCGATCGGGTGTGCGAAGGAGAGAGCCCTACTGCTGTCAGGATGTGTGCGCTCAGTAATGTTTCTAGCCTTGTCATCCCGACCGCAGGGAGGGATCTTTGGCATCCACTGGATGACTGCCGAAAGAAAAGGCAGGGTCTTGCCTTAGCACTTTAATGACAGCATCCCTCCAGTACAGAAACAGCCTGACTGCAATAAGCATAGATCCTTCCAGGATGACAAGGTAATTTTCACTACTGATCACAAACACTCCAATAGCGGTAAGGACTGGGAGCATCCCCCTAATCCCTAGTCCCTGATCCCTAATCCCTCCTTCTCACCAGCCCCTCTTTTGCTCCCCTATACAGGGGCGGCAGAGGAGCGGCAAAGTGCTATCCGGTTGAAAGGGAAAAGGGCTGCTTTTACAGGAAAACAACGCTATGATCTTCATTGGCCCCAATGACCCAATGACTTATTGACCTAATGACCCTTCTCTCTGTTTCTTTGCTATCGTTTAAGGGTTGGGGGGTGTAAAAATCCGACACTTCCGCCGGCTGCCGCACCACTCAGCATCCTGCACCCGCCGCCGGTATAAGGCAATGCCCTTTCATTGACTTTTGCAGCAGCTTAGCCTTTAAGCCTGTTGTTTTACAGTTCCTTTTTAGAAGGATCGCTTAACCAATTGGATTATGTACCAACGACTACTGTTCTTCTTTTTGCTGCTAACGGCCGTTGCCAACCGCACCGCTGCCCAGGAGGGCGCCTCTATAACGGGTACGATACACGATGCCGCCGGCACCGCCCTGCCCCACGCTTCCATTACCCTGAAGAAGGGCGCCGATTCCTCGGTGGTGAAGACCGCCGTTTCGGGCACGGACGGAAGCTTTCACTTCTCTGCCCTGCCTTACGGCTCCTATTTCCTGCAGGTGACCATGGTGGGCTATGCGGCCTTTACGACCTCTTTGCTGACGACCGCGGAAGACAGCCGGGCGCTAACGGTGCCCTCCATACGCCTGCAGCGGGCCGGCGCGCCGGTACTGGGCGGTGTGACGGTGAGCGCGACCAGGGCACTGGTGGAGCGCAAGACTGACCGCACGGTGGTGAACGTGGATGCCCTGCTGAGCAGCGCCGGCACCACGGCGCTGGAACTGCTGGAGCGCGCCCCCGGCGTGACGGTGGACGAGAACGGCGTGGTGAGCCTCAACGGCAAGACCGGCGTGCTGGTGCTCATCGACGACAAGCCCACCTACCTCTCGGGTGATGCCCTGGCCAACTACCTGCGCTCGCTGCCTTCCTCCACGCTCGATAAGATCGAGCTGATGCCCACGCCGCCTGCCCGCTACGATGCGGCCGGCACGGCAGGGGTGATCAATATAAAGACGAAAAGAAGCCGGCTGACGGGCCTCAATGGTTCGGCTTCCACGGCACTGAACCACGGCAAGCTGTTCAGCACCACCAACAGCGTAAACCTGAATTACAAGCGGGCGGCGCTGGGCCTCTTTGGTAACGCCAGTTATGTGCGCGGCAACGGCTTCAGCGACCTGGATATACACCGTACCTATTTCGACGAGCACGGTGCCCCCTCTTCTTATTTTACCCAGAACTCCTACATCCGCCGCAACAACCATGCGTTCAGCGCCCGGGTGGGGGCCGACTACGCGCTGAACAAGCGCACCACCGCGGGCGTGGCGCTCAATGCCCTGCATCGCCCCTCGTATTACGACATCAACAATACCAGCCGCATCCTCAACGCCCAAAAGGCCGAAGACTCCACCACCGTGGCCCATAGCCACGAGCGCATCCGGTGGAACAACGCGGGCGCCAACCTGAACCTGAAGCACGACGGGCACCGCCCCGGCCGCACGGTGACCGCCGACCTGGACTATATCCGCTACAACTCGCCCAGCCGGCAGGCCTACTACAACACCACCTACCGCGCCTCGGGCGGGGCGCCCAGCAGCGACCTGCTGACCGGCCACCTGCCTTCCACCATCGATATCTATGCGTCTAAAGTGGATTACAGCCACCAGGTCCAGAAAGGGCTGACCGCTGAAGCAGGGGCCAAGACCAGCTATATCCGCACCAGTAACCTGGCCGATTACCGCCTGACGGCTGGCGGCCAGACGACGCCCGACTACGGGAAGTCGAACCACTTCCTCTACCGCGAGCAGATCAGCGCCGGCTACATGACCCTCAACCACGAGGGCCGGCGGCTACAGGTGAAGGCCGGCCTGAGGGCCGAGCATACCCTGTCGAAAGGCCACCAGATGGGCAATCCCGCCAAGCCCGACTCGGCCTTCCGCAACGACTATACGAGCGTGTTCCCCACCGTATTCCTGTCCTATAAGCTGGATACGCTTGCCGTACACCAGCTCAACCTGTCCTACGGGCGGCGCATCGAGCGGCCGGTGTACCAGGACCTCAATCCCTTTGTGACGCCGCTGGACAAGTTCACGGTCTATGCCGGCAACCCCTTCCTGAAGCCCTCCTTTACCGACGAAGTGTCGCTGGCCCATACCTTTAAGAGCAAGATCACCACCACCCTGACGTATAGCCAGACGAAAGATGCCTTCCTGGAAACCATCCGCCTCGACAGCAACCATTACCTGAGCCAGCCGGCCAACGTGGGATCTTCCTCCATCCTGGGCCTGTCGGTGAATGCCGGCCTGCGCCCCACCCGGTGGTGGACGCTGAACCTGTTTGCCGACGTGCAGAACCGCCACTACGAGGGCGATCTCTTCCGCAGCCGCCTGGATACCAGCGCGGTGTACTTCGGCACCAACGTGGGCAACCAGCTTAAGTTGGGCAGGGACTGGAGCGCCGAGATCGGGGGCACCTACCGCACGGGCGTGGTGGTGGGGCAGGTGTCGCTGGCTTCGCTGTGGCAGGTGAACGCCGGGGTGCAGAAAAAGGTGCTGGGCGGCAGGGGCACGGTGCGCGGGGCCGTGCGCGACATCTTCTACTCCGGGGTGCGCAACGGCATTATCCATAACCTCTACCGTGCCAATGCCACTTTCCGCAACCAGGGCGACCTGCGGGTGTTTAGCCTGTCGTTTGCCTACAACTTCGGCGGCCCCGCCACCGAGCGCTCCCGTTCGCGCGGCAGCGCCCAGAACGAGCAGAGCCGGGTGAGGGAAGGGTAGACTTTGAGTCTGGAGTCTGGAGTCTGGAGTCAGAAGTCGGGAATAAAGCACCATCGTAATTAGTAGACAATATTTTTTCCTGCACGCTGTCCTGGCTCCTGGCTCCCGACTCAAGACTCCGAACTCCCGACTTTCGTAATTTCGCCCTATGGAAAAGACGTGCTCTAAATGTTCAGCTTCCTTTACCTGTAAGAACGAGACGCGGGGCTGTTGGTGCGAGGACCTGACCCTGGCCGCCGAAACCCTGGCCCTTTTGCGGCAGCAGTTCGACAATTGCCTTTGCCCGGCCTGCCTCGCCACCTATACCTCTGAACACAAAGGGTCGGAAGGGGAGCTTTTAAATGTAACTCCCTGAGCGCCTTATAAGCTCATCTATGGGCCTATATCATGTTAAAAATTGTCATAAGTCAGTTTGCCTGACCCTTCTTTCCCGTAGCTTTGCGGCGACCTGACCCTACGGATGCGTTTTCAGTAGACCGTTCCCGACAAAAGAGTAAGAAAGGCCTTGTGCCGGAAACGTTTAAATCCATGAAGTTCAACCAACTGAGTAAAGACATTAAGAAACCGATCATGCAGGGACACACCATTGTTGGAAGTGGGGTTTTAGTGAGCGGCCAGCCCGGCCGCAGCGCTTTTACCTTCATCAAAGAAGAGAACCACTGGTATATCAGTGTTCCGGAAGATACCCACGAGCGCGACCGCTCCGCTCTTTCGCTGCTCAGCGATGGAGTGCACCGCCTGCTCGACTTTGTGGCCCGCGGCCGCAATAAGGTGACGCTGACCCTGGACACGGAGCCTTTCGAGGGCGCCGATGTGCTGGAGCTTACCGAGCTGGGCTCGCCCGAAAAGGGGGGTGGCTACTACCGCCTGTTCAGCCGTATGGGCAAGCTCATCACCCAGGCCCTGTGGCTCTGCGACATCTCCCTCCTGATCTTCGGCGACATTCCCGAGCGCATCTATATTCGCCGCGAGCCGGCCATGGCGCTGTTGCAGTGAGGGCGGTGAGTGGTGAGTGGTGTCCCGATGGCTATCGGGAGGTGAGTGAGAGGCCCTTGGAGGCAATCTGAACTACCAGTGACAAATAATTGCCAAGTTTAAAAAATACAAAAAGGGGTGAGCTTTTATAAAGCTCACCCCTTTTTACATTCTTGTGTTTTCCGTTAAAAGGCTACTTGAGTTCAGGAGGCATCCCTGAATAGCACGACACTCACCACTCACCACTCATTTCTTCGGCGGCAGGGCAAAAGCTACCGCATCGTGCTCAAAGTGGCCCTTGTGGGAAGCGTCGCAGAAGGGCTTGTTCTTCGACATGCCGCAGCGGCAGAGCGATACGGCCGTGCGCCCGCCCAGGTCGTATGGGTTGCCATCTTTGTCTACGATCTCAAAATCGCCTTCTATCTTCAGCGAGCCGTTGTTGTTTACCGTGATCTTCGTTGTTGCCATGATTAAGAGTTAAGGGGGCAAATATAGTGAGCTGCGAGCTGTTAGCTGCGAGCTGCGAGAGGAGAGAACAATTTGCCAATTTAATAATTAGCCAATTTGTGATCGGGGATCACCGTGCTCCACTGCCCGCCCGGGGTCCCCAAAAAAGGTTATCGTCCCTCTTCAACTACTGGCGACCTGGATCGCTTTCAGCACCATGCCTTTTTACATGTAAACCCCTTCGCGTACCGCTGCGGCAAACCCCGGGTGCACTGCTAAAGCTGCAAGCAGGGAGAGTGGCGCGGTACGTTTTACCCGGTAGGCAGGGCTCCGGAGGTGTCCCCGCTACAGGTGTTCGGAAGATTTATGGAATGCTGCACCCCCAGGGCCCAGGGCGGCGTCCCCGCCGCCCCTCCCCGGGCACCAGCCTGCTGCACCCGCGGAGCGTTCGATTAGGGAAAATGTGGGGTGTCGTCAGCCCGTCGGCGGGGACGCCTTCGTAGGCCCAGCAACCCGTCGGCGGGGACGCCTCCGAAAGCCCCATCCCTCCCGCATACAACAGTAAAAGCTCCCCGGAACATTTATTCCGAACAGTATTAGTGGGGACACGCAGCATGGCGGCCCACTCATAACTGATCACTCATCACTCATTCTATTCACATACAGCGTACAGCGTAAAGCGTGTAGCCCTTCTCTTCTGGCAGCTCCTCTCACAAGACCGGTGATGCCCGGTTCCCCCAATTGACTAATTGTCAAATTAGCTAATTGTTCTCCCCGCCTGGAGCCTGGAGCTTGTGGCTTGAAGCTTCTCTTGTCTCAATAATGCTTCGTAATTTGCTGCCCAACCCTTAGCCTATGCCCCGCATCCTGATCCTGTTCGCCCACCCGGTGCTGGAAAAGTCGCGCATGCAGCAGGTGCTGCTGGCCGCGGCTACCGGCATGCCCGAAGTGACGGTTCACGACCTCTACGAGCTGTACCCCCAGTTCGACATCGACATCGACCGCGAGCAGGACCTGCTCACCCGCCACGACATCATTATCTGGCAGCATCCTTTTTACTGGTACAGCTGTCCCGCCCTGCTGAAGCAATGGATGGACCTCGTGCTGGAGCACGGATGGGCCTATGGCCACAGCGGTACGGCCCTGGAGGGCAAGAAGGTCTTTAACGTAATTACCTCGGGGGCCAGCACCGAGGCCTACCAGGCCGGGGGCTTCAATAAATACAGCATCCGCCAATACCTGCTGCCTTTCGAGCGCACGGCCGAGCTGTGCCGCACCACCTACTGGCCGCCCTTCTGGGTGCCGGGGGTGCACCGCATGCAGCAGGGCGAGATCGAGGAATACGGCATCCGCTACTTTGCCCTGCTCACTGCCCTGCGCAAGGGCAGCCTTCGCGAAGAAGAGATCCTGCGCGCCCCGCAGCTGAACGACTTTGTTTCCTTTAACCAGACAACCCCTTTATAAATGGATCCCTCCTCCTTTCTTTTCCAGGCTTTTGTGTACCTGTGCGCCATGGTGGTATTTGTGCCCCTGGCGCGGCGCCTCGGCCTGGGCTCGGTGCTGGGCTACCTGCTGGCCGGCATTGTCATCGGCCCCTATGTGCTGGGGGTGGTGGGCGAGGAAGGCCAGGACCTGATGCACTTTGCCGAGTTCGGCGTGGTGATGATGCTCTTCCTCATTGGCCTCGAGCTGGAGCCCGGGGTGCTGTGGGGTATGCGCCGGGCCATTATCGGGCTGGGTACCGGCCAGGTGCTGGTGAGCGCGGCCGTTATAGGGGCGCTGGCCCTGGTGGCGGGCTTCAACTGGCAACAGGCCCTGGCGGCAGGGCTTATCCTCTCGCTGTCGTCCACGGCCATCGTCATGCAGTCACTGCAGGAAAAGGGGTGGCTGAAGTCCGAGGCGGGGCAGAGCGCCTTTGCGGTGCTGCTCTTCCAGGACATTGCCGTCATTCCCATGCTGGCGCTCTTTCCCCTGCTGGCCACTACGCCGCGTCCCGGGGCCGCCGGGGGTGAGGAACACCTGAGCTGGATCGCCGGCCTGCCGCCCCTGTGGCAGACGGTGATCGTGCTGGCCTCCATCGTGGGCATCATTGCCGCCGGGCGCCTGGTGATCACCCCGGCTATGCGGCTGGTGGCCCGCACGGGCATGCGCGAAGTGTTTACCGCCTTTGCCCTCTTTATCGTGGTGGGCATCGCGGTGCTGATGACGGGTGTGGGCCTCAGCCCCGCCCTGGGTGCCTTCCTGGCGGGCGTGGTGCTGGCCAACAGCGAGTACCGCCACGAGCTGGAAAGCGATATAGAGCCCTTCAAGGGCATCCTGCTGGGGCTGTTCTTTATTGCCGTGGGCGCGTCGGTAAACTTCCCGCTGATAGCCGAACAGCCGGGCACGGTAGTTACGTGGGTGGTGGTGCTCATTGCTGTGAAAAGCGTGGTGCTCCTCGGCCTTGGAAGGGTGTTCCGCCTGGGCACCGACCAGAACCTCATCTTCTCTTCCGCGCTGGCGCAGGTGGGGGAGTTTGCTTTCGTGCTGGCCTCGCTGGCCCTGCAGGAGGGGGTGCTGCCGCCCGCCACCGTGCAGTTGCTCATCGCGGTGGTGGCCATCACCATGGCCCTTACCCCGCTGGTGATGCTGTTCAACGAGCGCTTCCTGTTGCCCAGGGTAGGCACCCGGGAAGCGCCGCCCACCAGGGTGGTGGACGCCATCAGTGCCCGCAACCCGGTGATCATTGCCGGCTTCGGGCATTTCGGCAACACGGTGGGCCGCTTCCTGCGGGCCAACAACGTGCCCGCCACCTACCTCGATATCGATTCCGACACGGTGGACGTGCTGCGCAAGATGGGCTTCAAGGTGTTCTATGGCGATGCCTCGCGCTACGACCTGCTGGAGGCCGCCGGCGCCCGCGAGGCCCGCATCATTGTCATTGCCATCGACAGCAAGGAGAAGCGGCTGGAGATGATCGAAACGGTGAAGAAGCACTTCCCCCACCTCAATATCCTGGTCAGGGCCGCCAACCGCTACGATGCCTACGACCAGATGAATGCCGGCATGCTGCACGTATACCGCGAAACGGTGGATACCGCCATCCGCATGGGGGTGGATACCCTGAAGCTGCTGGGGGTACGGGCGTATACCGCCCACCGCAAGGCGCTTACCTTCCTGCGCCACGACGAGCGCAACCTGAAGCAGCTGGCCGCCATCCGCAACGACGAGGAGTACATCACCGAGGCCCGCAAGTTCATCGAGGAAATAGAACTGATCCTCCAGGCCGACCGCCACGACCCCACCCGGGACCGCGACGAGGGCTGGGATGCTGATGGACTGAGGAAGGAAGCGCGGGAGGAGAGTTTGTAGTCGGGAGTCGGGAGTCGGGAGTCGGGAGTCAAGAGACGAGGAGGGCTACACGCTATACGTAAAAGGAATGAGTGATGAGTAATGAGTAATGAGTGGGCCTCCACTGCTGTAAGTTCTCCTACAGTGGTCCACCAGCGGGAGCAAGGCAATAATCAATAATCCAGTAATCAATAATTTCCTCCTGTAATCCTCTTTGTGCTATAGGACACGGCTTGCAGCTTGTAGCTTGGAGCTTGCAGCTTTCTTTGCAGCTTCTTCATGGCAAAGTATTTGTACTTAATGGGACAACATCGACTGCTCATTAAGGAGGCAGCCCATGATTCACGTGCAAAAGATTGACCTATGAGCTTCCACATCAGTTTTACCCTCAACAGAAAGTACTATACCGCCCATGTTACCGAAGAAAACACATTTGGCTCCACGATGTGGATGGTGGACGTGGAGAACGGGAGTACCTACCTGTTTTCCCGGACCGAGCGCGGCTGGCACTGCCCCGAGTTGGGTAAAGACACCTGCCGCGTGGTGGGCAAGGCCATCGATGAACAGCTGTCGATCCTCGACCCTCATTAATCAGCCGGTAAAAAGCTGGTGCACATCGATCTCCTCCAGGTAGGGGGAGAGCTCATCGGTGCTGTCAAAGGGCTTCAGGGAGGCAAACACCCCGCTGGCCTTGTGAAAGAACAGCTCGATATAAAACCCATCCAGTGCATACAGGAAGATCATGAAGCCCTGGGTGATGCGGTCGCGCAGCATGACGCCCCGGCGCGCCACGGCCCTGTGCTGTTCTTCCTGGCTTAATTCTTTAAACTCTTCTATTTTCATAACTCCTCAATGCCTTTATGCTCCAAAAATAAACGGGCTTTGCCCTGTGTACCGATACGCCTGAACGACAATCCTTATTAGGTCACAAAGAGGGTGCCGATAGCGGGAGCGCGCCACACCTGCCCCGGTTTCTGCGCAAATCGGGTAAAAGAGCAGGTAAGGACCGGCGATAGGAAGGCTGGCGGGGTGCTGTTCCCCTCTTTGGGCAAGCCTCACAAGGGGGTACTGTGTAGGGTTAGGAGCATTTTAATTAAATAAGACCGAAAAGGTTCAGCTGTATCGCTTTAATAAGCTTACCTTCACTAGGATAATTTGAGCCTCGCATCTGTAATTGCATCAGCCTAATACTTCTGTAGCAGCCCTTACCATTTGCCTTCCTCAGATCAATCTTCATCAATCAATCATCAAGTATGAACATTTATGTGTCCAACTT
>DASWYM010000416.1:0-2407 GCA_036404975.1 Chitinophagaceae bacterium | reverse complement strand
TGGACCTGGCCCTGGGCATAGAGACCCAGATCGGGGCCGGCTTCTTCCTGTATGGCGAAGCCAGGACCTGGCTGCTGGCTTCCTCCTATCCTTCGCCTTATTTATACAACAAGAAAGCGCCCAACGTGGGCATCCTCAGCGGCGGCCTGCGGCTTCTGATCGACTAGTAAGACCTCCTAATTCCTAATATACTAATTCCTAATTCCTGCACTCTACTGGATCTTCACATCAAACCGTCCATCTGAGATAGTAACTGCCTGTGTGGGATCTGTTTTATCGGCAGCGCGGAACTCAAAGGTGCCAGAGATGATGTGGGCGTCGGTATCGAACTTTGTCACCTCTACCCTGCCGGTGTTCTGAGCGCCGGTAATGTATTCGAACAGCGGGCGAATGCGGCGCTTGACATAATAACCGTAGGAGGCGCTCTGGCCCGGGTAGTTGGCCGTGTTCTGGTTCAACAGGACGGTGCCAGGACCGGTAATGTTTTGCAGGTAAAGCTCGAACTCCGTTTCGGAGGGCGAAGAGCCAAAGTTGCGGGCATTGATCACGACGGAGTTATTGCCGCTGTAGCGAGCCTCAACGAGAGGAGCAGTAGGCACAATGCCAAATCCCTGGGGCGCCCACAGCTCCCCGTCTACTTTGGCGCCAAAGGTGTTGGCACCTGTCTGGGTAGGTTCGGGCAGCTCATCGACGTCTTTCTTACAGCCGGCCAGTGAAAGGGCCAGCAGGGCGGGGACAAGGATATTTTTCATAGAAGTGTTTTCAGGTTATTGTGTCCACACAAATCGTGCAAAGAGGCGATTTATTGTGCGGGAACCGAATTTAGTGATAATTGCACAACGAGGATTCCTTTTTCAATTCCTGTAAGTGTTACCGGCTGAACATTAACTTTATGGTTTAAACCAAAACCATGGCCGGCACTACCATACAATCCGTTGAGCTATACAAACTGTTTGTTCCCCTGAAAGAGCCTTTTGTCATTTCGCTTGGTCCTATAAACGAGGTGCAGAACGTAGTGGTCATCATCCGCACCCAGGACGGCTGTGCGGGCTATGGCGAATGCTCGCCCTACATGACCATCAACGGCGAGAGCGTGGACACCTGCTTTATCGTAGGGCAATACTTTGCCCGGGTACTGAAAGGCCAGAACGCCCTGAACATCGAAGAATGTATGACCCTGATGGACCATACCATCTATGGCAACTCCTCCATCAAAAGCGCCTTTGACATTGCCCTGCACGATATAGCGGGACAGCATTCGGGTGTGCCCATCTATAAGCTGCTGGGCGGCGCCAACAACAAGGTGCTGCATACCGATATGACGGTGAGCATTGGCGACCCGCTGAAAATGAAAGCCGATGCCATCCGCTTCCAGCAGGAAGGTTTCCCGGCCATCAAGGTGAAGCTGGGTGAGACCCTGAAGAAGGACGTGGAGCGTATCCGGGCCATCCGGGAGGGTATCGGCATGCAGGTGCCCCTGCGCATCGATGCCAACCAGGGATGGCAGTCGGCAGATGATGCCATTGCCGTACTGCAGGCGCTGGCCCCCTTTTATATCGAGCACTGCGAGGAGCCCATTGCCCGCTGGCGGTTTATGGAGCTTGGTCGTGTATCCGCTGAAAGCCCCATTCCCATCATGGCCGATGAGAGCCTGGGCGACGAGCACGATGCCGAACGCCTGATCGGGCTGAAGGCCTGCCAGATGTTCAACATCAAGCTGGGCAAGAGTAGTGGTTTCTTTAAGGGTCAAAAGATTGCGAAGCTGGGCGAGCAGGCCCGCATGGAGATGCAGGTGGGGGGCTTTATGGAGTCGCGCCTCGGCATGACGGCGGCAGCCCACCTGGCGCTGAGCAACGACTATATCCACCACTGCGATTTCGACACCCCGCTGATGTTTACTGAAGATCCGGTGATCGGGGGCATCCGGTACCGGGCCGGTGGTGTGATCGAAGTGCCGGACACCCCCGGCTTAGGAGCCGTGATCGATGAAAGCTATTTTGAGAAGGCCGAGAAGGTGACGATATGAGTGGGGGACGTGAAAGGTGAAACGTGAGCGTAGGGACCATACACTATGGTCTATGTTTGGTAGTGTGTTATAGCCTAGAGGCCTCAATAATCAGCAATGAGTAATCAGTCATGGCTTTACGTACAGCGTAAAGCGTGCAGCCCTCTCTTCATTACCCCGGGCTGTTGTCTTTCCACTGCCACAGGTGCAGGCAGGCGTAGGTGCGGTAGGGCGCCCATTTCTGCGAGAGGGAAATCATCTTTTCCTTGAAGGCTTTCTTGTTGGAGTCGTCGAGGTTGTAGATCTTTTTCATAGCCACCTGGATGCCGTAGTCGTCGACGGCAAAAACGTCTTCGCGGCCGAGGGTGAACATAAGGAGCATTTCCACTGTCCAGCGGCCGA
>DASWYM010000415.1:0-6844 GCA_036404975.1 Chitinophagaceae bacterium | reverse complement strand
TCGCTGTCACCGTGAATACGGATGCAGTTGGGAGGCAATGCCTTGTTTTCCCAGCTAAGCACCGCATTGATGGACCATTGCAATAAGTCCTCGTCGGCATCGCGCAGGAACTGGTCCAGGAGGCTCTTCTCCGCGGTTGTTTTCGTGCCAAAGAACCAATATGCCAGGGAAGGCAGCTTCTTTAGCCAGGAGGGAGGGACTACCCGGTGTAAACGGGTGCGGCCAATCCATTGCACATAAACAGGCAGATGGTTACGCGTAAAGTCACTGGACAGCAGGATCGTCTGCACCGGCTTTAAAAAACTATTCATCTCTACCGCGATCATACCCCCTAAGGATAAGCCCACGATGCTGAAAGGCGACTCCTTCTCTATATCCTCCGCCATGCGCCGGGCATAAGCATTCATGGACTCATCATCCAGGGGTGGCTTCCACGCCAGGTGGTGAACGACGAACCGCTCCGGCAGCGTGATCCGCTGAAAGGCCCGCTCATCCGCACCCAACCCGCTGATGAAGTAAATATTCATGCCTTTAATTCGAAACAAACTTCAGCCCCACGATGGAGGCGATCAGCGTCGTAATAAAGAAAAGACGCCAGAAAGCCATGGGCTCCTTAAAGAAAAGGATCCCAATGATCACCGTGCCCACCGCACCGATACCGGTCCATACCGCGTAAGCTGTCCCCATAGGGAGTGTCAATGTAGCCCGGTACAGCAGGTACATGCTCACCGTAAGGCTTACGACAAAGCCTGCCCACCACAGGTAAGAAGTGGTGCCGGTGGTTTCCTTCGCCTTCCCCAGGCAGGTGGTAAAGCCTACTTCAAAGAGGCCCGCAATGATGAGTATTAACCAATTCATAGTGTTTTCTCCTGAAAGGGTGCAAAACTAAGCCTATTGGTTGATCGCCTTTAATACGTCATCACTCACCGGCAGCACCGAGGGGTCGAAATAATGGGTCAGCACCCCTTCCTCGTTGACCAGGTACTTGGAGAAATTCCATACCGGCTGCTGGCTGTTCCAGCCATTGAGTTCCTTAGTGGTCAGCCATTGAAAAACCGGGTGCTGGGCTTCGTTTCTGACTACCGTGGTTTTCTTTGCCAGGGGAAACGAAACACCAAAATTGCGCGAACAGAAACGGGCTATCTCTTCATCACTACCCTTCTCCTGATCTTTAAAGTCGTTGGAAGGGAAACCAATAACGACCAGGTCCTCCTTCGAATGCTGGTACAGCTTCTGCAGGTCGGCGTACTGGGCTGTATATCCACAGTCACTGGCCGTGTTCACCAGCAGGATCTTCTTGCCCCTAAGCGTGCTCAGCGGCAGTATGGCTCCATTATTCAGTTGAACAGAGAGCTCGTAAATGGATTCCACAGGCCTTACTCCATGGCGGTTCTCGGCCACCCGGATGTTCTTATGGAGCAGGCGGGTAAAATGAATAAAGAAAGGATACACGATCCGTAGTAGCCTTTGTCTCACTGTCATCGAATGATCTTTTTAAACAGGCTCAGCTTCCCCTTGAATGGCGGATACTTCACCGCGGGGTCGAACCAGGTAGGTGTTTTCATAATACCCTTACGGTGGCTGAAGGTCTCAAATGAGAACCGTCCGTGATAGCTGCCGATGCCGCTGTTGCCCCGGCCGCCAAACGGAAGGTTATGGTTGGTCAGGTGCCAGGAGGCGTTGTTGATGCAGCCTCCCCCAAAAGGAATGGTCCTTGTCCACTGTTCTGCTTTGCGGTCGCTGGAGGTAAACACATACAGAGCCAGGGGATTGTTGTTGCGCCGGATAACCTCGTACACTTCTTCATCGCGGCTCCAGGTGATCACCGGCAACAGGGGGCCAAAGATCTCCTCCTGCATCACCCGGGCATCAGGCGACACGTTGGTCAGTATAGTCGGTTCTATATGCAGCCGTTCCACATCATGCCCGCCCCCCATAATGGCATCGCCTTCCTCCAGGTAAGCCTTTAGCCGGTGAAACTGTCGCTCGTTAACGATCTTGCCAAAATGGTAGTCCTGCACGTCTTCGGCAGCATAGAATTGCTCTATGGTCTTCTTTAGCTCCTTTAGAAACCGGTCCTTGATGCTTTGGTGCACCAACAGGTAGTCGGGCGCCACGCACATTTGCCCGGCATTGCTGAACTTGGTCAGCGCTATACGCCGTGCACTCACTTCAATGTTGGCATCGGCTTCCACAATGCAGGGGCTCTTACCGCCCAGCTCCAGGGTCACGGGCACCAGCTTTTCAGCCGCCATCCTGTAAATTGAATTACCCACCACCGTGCTGCCGGTATAAAACACATGATCAAATCGGAAGGCGTTCATCATTTCGGGAATGATTACCGCTCCCTCCCCCTGCACCTGCAGTACATACTGTTTATCAAAAGTTTCGTCTACAATCTTCTGGATTACAGCTGCTGTAGCAGGCGCAAACTCGCTGGGCTTCAGCACCACGCAGTTGCCGGCGGCAATGGCACCGATTACCGGGTTCAGCAGCAGCTGCAGAGGATAGTTCCACGTACCGATCACCAGCACTACCCCTAGAGGCTCGTACAAGATATAGCTCTTGCCGGGTTGGTTGAGCAGGTTGGTAGCCACCCGCCCGGGTTTCATCCACCCCTTCAACTTTTTGATCGCATGATTCAGCTCCGTCATCACAAAGCCCAGTTCTGTCACCCAGCTTTCTTCCTTGTTTTTCTTCAGGTCGCTGTAGAGAGCATCGTACAGGTCCTGCTCATGGGCGTACAGGGCCTCTTTCAACCGCAGCAGCTGCTGCTTGCGGAAAGAATAGTCCCGAGTGGCTCCGGTTGCGAAGTAGGATTGCATCGCCTCCAGCTGGGGTAATAGCGGATCGTTCATACGACAAATTAAAGTATTGTATCCATGCACCGGCTTCAATATTCGTTCCCTTTGTCCCTAGTATGGAATTTGTAGCGCCTCTAGGTCAGAAAAGAAACTATGCAGGACCAGATCGAAGAACTACTACGGCAGTGGCACCTTTCCCGCTGGCAATGGAATTCCAGCCTGTTTGCAGCCGCCGTACTCCTTGGCTTATTTCTCAAACTCCTGCTCACACTGTTCGTGCGCAAAAAAGCTGCAGAAATCACCCGCTTCTCATGGTTCCGCTCTATCCTGCGCCATATGGGGCCTCCCTTCACCTGGTTCCTACCGCTGTTCTTCCTGAACCTGGTGCTGCCCATTATGCAGCTTCCCCTTGCCCTGGAGAACCGCCTGGCCAAGATCGTTGAAATCGGCCTCATCATCACCTTTTCCTGGATCCTGCTCCGGTCGGTGCGGGTTGTGCAGGATTATGTCTTCCACAGCTTCGACTTCAATAAGGCCAACAACCTCCGCGAGCGGAAGATCCGTACCCAGTTGCTCTATATCCGCCAGATCGTAGTGGCCCTGATCATCTTTCTTACCATCGCTGCCGTGCTGCTCACCTTCAGCTCGCTGCGCAAGATTGGTGCAGGACTTCTTACCGGTGTCGGCATCGGGGGCATCATCATCGGCTTTGCCGCCCAGCGTTCCCTGGGCAACCTGCTGGCAGGCCTTCAGATTGCCTTTACCCAACCGATCCGTATTGACGATGCCGTACTGATTGAAGGCGAGTTCGGCCGCGTCGAAGAGATCACCCTAACCTATGTGGTGATCAGGCTCTGGGACGAGCGCCGCCTTATCCTGCCTATCAACTACTTCATCGAAAAGCCTTTCCAGAACTGGACCCGTCATTCTGCTGAATTGCTCGGCACCGTTATCCTTTATACCGATTACACGGTGCCCGTAGAGGCCATCCGCGAAGAACTGAAGCGCCTGGTCAAAGACAACCCTTTATGGGACGGCAAGGCAGTGGGCCTTGAAGTCACCGACACCACGCCCGACTCAGTTCAACTGCGCGCCCTCATTAGTGCCCGCACATCAGGCGACGCCTGGACGCTCCGCTGTGCTGTCAGGGAAAGCCTTGTACAGTTCATCACGAAGAATTACCCCGAAAGCCTGCCCAAAACAAGGGCCGAGTTGGAGCAGGTGCGGCCCTCCCCTCCACCGGCCAATGGAATTATCTGAGACGCCTGCACTTATTGACGGGTACTATCATTCTGGTTGGTGGCTCCACCCGGGGTGCTCGTCCGGGAGCGGGGATTGGTAGGACTGGAACTAAAGCCCGAAGTATCCCGCGCACTATCATAAGGCAGGCTGCCTGAGCTGCTGATACTGTCGGTTACAGGCCCCTCCATAGGCAGGGAGGTCGTATCTGTAGTCGCATCACCATCATTGGCGCCACCACATGCTGTAAGCAGGGCCACCACTGTTGCTATCATCATCACCTTTTTCATAACTCATCTATTTAGCTGATATAATCTATTGCCGGCGGTATAGAACAAATCCTCTGCCACTTAATAGGCCATGCAAGAAACCCTATCTATTGATGAGCCAGGCCTTGGCCTGATGAGTGGTCAATGGTGGAAACCACAACCTTTACCTGTTGTCTGAGTCTGTGGTAATGAGTCTCCCAACTCATTACCAAGGCAACCAGGACCTCTAATAATCCGCCGGATAGGTCCCATTTCCTGCAGAGCCGCAATGTCAAAGAACTACCGGATAAGCACTATTGCTCTTCCACTACAAAGTTCTTCGACACGATCTGGATGAAGAAGTACCCCGGGTCTAAGTGGGTCTATACTTCCTATTTCTTCCTATTTTGAGTCTATGAATGAATGATGAGTAATGAGTGATGAGTGGTCTCAACGAGCAACAGCAACCAGAAACGAGAAGCAAGTTATCTGCGATAATCATCAGAATCATTACCATCCGTGTTCCCTTTTCTCTTCCTAATCCCTAATCCCCAATTCCTCCTCTCCCCACTCACACTTCCCTCCTCATCAGCCAATCGCGCTGCAGGTCGTTGCCCAGCAGGAAGTCCGTCTCGTCAAATTTGACAAAGCCCCATTTGGTGTAAAAGTCAATAGCCCTCTGGTTCTGCTCCCACACGCCCAGCCACACCAGCTTCTTACCCCGCTCGCGGGCAATGTCGATACTTGTTTGCATCAGCAGCCTGCCCACCCCCCTGCCAATCATAGAAGCCATGCAATACAACCGGGCGATCTCCAGCGCCGGTTCCGCTCCCAGTGTCTTCGGCCGCTTGCCGTCGCGCAGCTTCACGTAGCCCGCCACTTCCTCGCCGGCATAAGCCAGCAGGAAGGTATTCTCCTTAGCCCCCACCTCCATGATCAGCCGCCCCCTGGTAAACTGCTCCTCCAGGAATTTAGCCATATCCTCCTTCGTATTCTGCGCCGCAAACGTGTCGTAAAAAGTTTGCCTGCTGATGTCAGCAATCAGCAGCGCGTCTCGGCGGGTGGCATAGCGTAGCGAAACATCCATATGGCAAATTAGCGGATTTCGGGAAACGGGAGACGGCAGAGACGTAAGACAGGGCGCTATACGCTACACGCTGTACGCAAAGGCAATGAGTGATGAATGATCAGTGATGAGTTGGTTTCAGCTGATGTGAGCCTTTCTTCGATAGCCTAATGCCAGTTTCAAAACAATAATGAATTACCCAAGAATAAAATAATCTCCCCAGTAAACCTCTTCCTGCTGTAGGTCACGACTATAGACTCCCCCGTTTCACCTTTCACGTTTCACTTCTTAATAATGCGAGATCGTCTGCAGCACCTCTTTCATATAGCGCACCCAGATGGACAGGTGCCCTTCATGTGGGCGGTAGTGCATGGTGGCGTTGGGCACATAGCGCTCCACCGCGTGGGCGTGCAGCTCAATCACCGCCTTGTCCTGCGAGCCCCACCAGTAGTGCACCGGCTGTTGGATGGTGGTCAGGTCAAAGCCGAAGTGCTTAAAGTAGCTTCGTGCCTCGTGCACCGCGCCTTTGGCATTCACGCGGCAGGACTCCTTCAGGGTATAGCGTGCCAGGGTACGCAGGTCGCGCAAGCGCTTTATGTATTGAAAATCTTTGAATGGAAGCCCGGTCAGCTTTTGCGGCACGGTATGGTTCACCCGGCTGCGGCTCACGATATACAGGCTAGCGCGCAAGAGAGCGGGTATATACCTGGCCGCGCGGAAATACCACACATTGTGGTGCATCGACCTGACCACCTGCTCGTCAAAATGCCTTGAAAAGCCACAGATGATCGTGGCATGGGTAATACGGGCAGGATACAGATACGCCGTTGCCAGGGCGTAAGGCCCTCCTCCCGACCAGCAGAGCACCGGGCAGTTTAAAATGCCCAGCTGCTGCATCAACTCGCCGGCATCGGAGGCAAAGGAAAGAAAGTCGCCGTTGGGGTTAAACGTCGACAATCCCATACCGGGGCGATCCACCGCCAGTAGCTTCAGGCCTGCCTCCCCCAGCATCCCCTCCAGGTCCACGCCATAATGGCCCAGCAGCAACAACTCCAGCCGCGAGCTGGGGGTACCATGGAAATACAATACGGGCCGCCCCGAGGGAGGTCCATATTCAGCATAGCCCAATTGACGGCCATCGGTAAGCTTTATAGTATGGGAAGTCATGCGCCGGAAAGATCAATTTATGCGCCAGGGATAAGAGACGTTGATCGTATCCCGGGCAGGCGGAGTGGTCCACAGGTAAGCTTGCGCCTTGTTCATCAGCACGCCCATGGCCAGGGCCATGATCAGGGTGGCGGGGAAAGCAGCGCCCACGCCCAGGGGTGCAATACCCACCAGGAACAGGATAGCGCCGGCAGCGCCCGCTTTAAAGATCCAGCCCTTCAACAGCATCGACACGGCAATGAAGGCCTGGCAGGTGGCAATGATGCCTACGGCCAGTACTATGTGTTGGCTGAACCATCCGTGAATGGCATGCCGGTAAA
>DASWYM010000414.1:0-9106 GCA_036404975.1 Chitinophagaceae bacterium | reverse complement strand
CAAAGATGGCTGCAAAGAACCCTGCAATCTCGATGTCCTGTTTTCGGGTAAAACCGTGCGGGATCGAGATGGGGTCCGGCTCAATAAAGGAGGGTTGGTTATACTCCTCTACCTTTTTATCCAGGAACTCTTTCAAACGCTTGTCCATAGCGGTGGCCCTCCTGCCCTTTTGGCAAAGCTACAGAGCGCCAAGGGAAACCTTTTGCTTTTGCAGGTATTCGCGCAGGTAAGGGTAATGGTCGTCGCCGGTGAGCACCACGATGGTCTTGCCCTCGTGGGCTTCGGCCAGTGCAGCTACGTTGCGCTGGATATGCCTGTTGCGGGTATCGTAAAAGCGGGTGAGCTCTTCGTATTCGCTGCCCTTCAGGTGCTGGTCGAGGCAGTTGTAATACTCTTTGACCAGGATGGCATTATTGCTTTGCAGGATGCCTTTTAAGGATTGGCGCTCCAGGATGTCGAGGCGCTGATCGGTATAGAGCTGGCAAGCCTGGAGCTTGCGGTTGTATACGGTATCTGTTTTCAGCAGGGCCTGCAGGGCCTTCACACGTGAGTGGTCTCTCCAGTAGCGGTCGGGAATGGGCTTGCCCTCCAGTTCGGCACCCAGCCAGTCGAAGCCGGCTATGGTGGCCGAGGGGAACCAGTAGCGCATCATCCACATTTCCAGGGGATAGTTCTGCTTCAGGTACGAAGTGTCGGAGGCTATGTCTTCGGCGCGGATCTCCACGGCGATCACGTCTGGTTTTAGACGTCCGACAATAGCCTGCACCGAATCGTAGGTGTACTCGGGGTTTGTCTTATGCAGGCCATGAAGCACAGGGATCACGTAGACCTTGCCCTGGGCAAAAGCCGTTACGCCTAACAACAGGGCAATGGCCGTTATAAATAACTTTCGGTTCATGCTTATTATAAAGTTTGAAGATAATGCAGGGCGGCATCCAAAACCTCATCCCGTCCCTCTTTAACACCTTTTATGGTAGGCTTCGCTACTATGTCGGGCTGGATGCCGATCCCCACGAACTCCTCGCCGTTGGCGTAGAGGTCCCGCTTGGCGCACACGTACCCCACCCCGCCTCCGGGTATGGTAAAGAACATGGGCTGGCCCGTGCTGCCGCCGGTAGGTGTGCCGATCACTTTGCCACGGTTCATACCCTTAAAGGTGGCGGTAAAGTCTTCGGCGGCCGAATAGGTGTAGGCACTGGTGAGCACTACTACAGGCTTGTCGTACAGGCGATTCTTGTAAGGCTTCCAGTCGAAGCCGCCAATTTCGGCCGACTCCGCCCCACCCCAGGCACGCCCCACGGGCTGGTATTTACGAATCACGGTTTTGCCGGGGTAAAAGGGCTTGTTGGTGAGGCAGCCCAGCACCTCGAAGCCGTTCTGGCCATTGCCGCCGCCGTTGTTGCGGAGGTCAATGATCAAGGCCGAAGTAGGCGCTATGGAAGAAAAAAGGGAGTCGAAGATCTGAACGACCTTAGGATCATTGAACGAGTTGATCTGCAGGAAGGCGATGTTAGCTTTAAGAATCTTGAAGTCCACCAGCGGGTAAGGTTGCCAGAACTGCTCCACAGGTACCCGCTTCAGTGTCTTCTTTAACGTTAAGCCTTTATGGTCGCGGAACACCAGGGCCACTTCGCTGTCCCTTTTGCCAATAGTCAGGTATTGCCGGTAAATGCGCTCGGTGCTGTCGTGTGCCGTGGAAAAGTTCAGGTAGGGACTGATGTTCTTTTGGATATACTCCAACACAGGCACCCCTTCAAAAGAGACCAACTCCATGCCCGGGCGGATCACCGCATCTTCTTTCAGAGAGGAAGTATTCCTGGTGACAATAACCTTTCCCTCGATCCAGCGCACTTCAACGGGCAGGGTCCCGTCCATAGACTCGTAATAAGATTTAGGCATGCTGATGGCGGTGTGGCCATCGCGCAGGTGCTGGTAGAAGCTGCGCAGGGTATTGTAGTATTCTCCGTTAGTACGGGTGGCCCCGACCTTGGGGATGTAGGCTTTATAAACACTGTCCCAGTTGAGCGAGGGCACCAGGTCGAAGTTGGCAAAGTTGTACCTGGCCTCGGCCCAGCACTTGCTCAGGCCGGCGATCTTGTCCTCGGTGGTTAGCTCCCTCTCCCCAGGGAATGCACCGTACTGGATCTTTTCCCAGCGATCCGCATAAAATTGTGTATAGGCCGAAGAATCAAAGCTCTTTTGTGCCGGAGCGTGCAACAGGGACAAAGAGGCAGCTATGAAGAAGAATATCTTTTTCATGATTGTAGTAGTTAGCAGGGTATATCAGAGAGTGGCAACAAAATCGAGGATCTTCTCGGCAAACCACTGGGGCTCTTCCTGGAAGGGAGCGTGCCCGCCGATGTAGTGCACCACCCTGGCGCTGGGAAAGCGGAAGCTCTTATAGTGTTCGGTGCCGATGGCGTGGTCCTGGTCGCCCACGATAGCCAGCACAGGGCAGTTGATGCCGGCAGTGAGAGGAGCGAAGTCGGTAAAGTATTCCTTGTTGTTCCATACTTTGGAGCCAAACTCCCAGTTGAAGTTGCCTACTGACAGGGTCACCGAATCACTGTATTTCTTTTCGTAAGCGTTGCGGAACATGAGCTTGTACCACAGGTTCTTTTCGGTAAGGCCGTTGTGTACCAAACCCACGCGCTGCATCAGTGGCTTGGTAGTGTCGCGGTATTCGCGCTGGTCGGTGATGCCCAGGGTTTTCAGGCCAAACTCCAGGTGGCTGTTCATTGAGTAGGGCATATTGACCGTTACGTTGATCAGCATCAGTGACCGCACAGAGCTGGGGTACTGGCGGGCATAGTTGGTCAGCAGGATGCCGGCAAACGAGTGGCCCATCAGGTCCCATTGCTGGTAGCCCAGGGCAGTCTTCAACTCTTCGATGTCTTTGACCATGCGGTCGAGCGAGTAGTCGCCATTTGGAGCTGAAGCCGAACGGCCCGAGCCCCGCTGGTCGAAGTATACCATCTGCAGCTTTTGCTCGACCAGGGCGGCCGCCTGCATCTTTTCGAAATAATAAGCGGTGGACCCGGGCCCTCCGTGTACAAAAGCACAGGGCCTGCCCTCTCCCGCGATGCGAACGAACAGCTTTACGCCGTCGGAGGTAGTAAAGTGAAAGGTAGAATCCCTGGCAAAGGAAGAAAAGGAAATAAAAGCAGTTAGTAAGGCTACAATGATCTTGTTCATGTCCGGTGTGTGTTAGTGTATACCCATATGACTAAACGGCTGAGATTTTGGTTACAACCAAATTAAAAAAAGTCCCGGGGTGCCGGGACTTTTTGGTTACACAAGGTAATGTCAGCCTATAGCTCTATTGAGATCTTCGATCAGGTCTTCTACGTCTTCTATACCCACACTCAGGCGGATGAGCGAGTCGGTCAGGCCGTTTTTCAGACGCTCTTCCCTGGGGATGGACGCATGGGTCATGGAAGCGGGGTGGTTGATCAGCGACTCCACGCCGCCGAGGCTCTCGGCCAGCGAGAACACGCGGGTAGAGGAAAGCACGCGCATGGCGTTCTCCACGCTGTCGTCTTTGAGGGTAAAGCTCATCATGCCGCCAAAGCCGCGCATCTGCTTGCTGGCAATGGCGTAGCCGGGATGGTCCTCGAAGCCGCACCAGTATACCTTGCCTACTGCCGCATGGTTGCGCAGGAAGTGGGCGATCTTCTCACCGTTCTCGCAATGGCGCTGCATGCGCACGTGGAGGGTTTTGATACCGCGCAACACCAGGAAGCAATCCATGGGGCCGGGCACTGCACCGCAGCTCTTCTGGATAAAGTATAGCTTCTCGCGCAGGTCGGCATCGTTCATCATGAGTGCTCCCTGGATGACATCGCTGTGCCCGCCCAGGTACTTCGTGGCCGAGTGCATCACGATATCCGCTCCAAGGTCCATGGGGTTCTGCAGGTAGGGCGAGGCAAAAGTATTGTCTACGCACAGCAAGATGTTGTTCTTTTTGGCCAGGGCTGCCACCGCAGCTATGTCGGTAATGTTCATTAGCGGGTTGGTAGGCGTCTCGGTCCAAATGAGCTTCGTATTGCCATTGATGGCCGCCTCTATGTTGGCCACCTCGCGCATATCTATATAGTGGAACTTAATGCCAAACTTCTCGAAAACTTTGGTAAACAACCGGTAGGTACCGCCGTACATATCGGCGCCCGCGATCACTTCGTCGCCGGGAGCCAGGAGCTTCAACACGGCATCGGTGGCCGCAACCCCGCTGCTGAAGGCAAGGCCATATTTAGCGTTCTCTATGGCCGCCAAGGCATCTTCCAGGGCCTTACGGGTAGGGTTTTGCGAGCGGGCATATTCGTAACCTTTATGCTGGCCGGGAGCCGACTGCACATAGGTGGAAGTCTGGTAAATAGGCGTCATGATGGCCCCTGTGCTGGGATCAGGTTCAGCGCCGGCGTGTATGAATTTTGTTCCAAGCTTCATATAGTCGTTAATTGATGATTAAGAAGTGCAAAGATGTGAATTATGCCCGCTCGCCACCCTAATTATTTACTATTCTTCTACGAAGGATACCGTACATCACAGACAGCTTTCCCTTTAACAGGGAGTTAACCTTCCGTTCATAGGGATAAAAAAGGGTTTCACACCACCAATTTCATGTTTCACACCAGATTTTCACCACGGCCCGCTACAGGACACTTTTACCCTCTTACCACTGATGTATAGTTGCTTGAAAATGCGCTTCTTCCGGTGATACCTTGTGGATGTAAAGCAATTAAAAACCCCCAAAACCACAGTTATGAAACGAATAATTTTTGCATCGGTCCTGCTGCTCTCCTTTGCCTTTTCTGCCACTGCAGCCATTACAGAGAAAGTGCTGAAAGCTTTTAACGAAACCTTCCACAACGCCAAAGAAGTTCAGTGGCACGAGTACGAAAGCGCCTACCAGGTAAACTTCCTGCACAACGAGATTGCCACTTCAGTGGTTTATGATAAAGAGGGCAACATCCTGGAGGCCCGCCGTCACTCCAAAGAAGACATCCTTCCACTTATCATCCGCGAAAAGCTGAAGAGGCGCTTTGAAGACAAGCAGGTGTGGGGTGTAACGGAACTAACCCAAAGAGGTCAGACCAGCTACCGTATTGTACTGCACGATGCTAAAAAATGGGTGATCCTGGACAGCGACTCCAATGGCGTCCTGTTTGTACGCGAAAAGTTCGACAAGGGATAGTTACCGGAAGAGCAGCGATGCCGTCCAGTATTTCCAGTCCGAAGCTTCGGCCGCATGAGCATCATGCGGCCGCACTTTTTTGTCCAGCACCCGCCGGTGCAGCACGCCCTTTTCAACCAGTACCCTTTTTCCCTCCTGTATAGCGGCGGCGGTAGCGGGATACTGCATCCATGCTTTTTGCGGGGGCTCGAAGCCTACCTTATCCCGGCGCCAGGTGATCGCTTCCGGCAACAGGGATTCCGCACTTTTGCGCAGCAGCCACTTGGTCCATCCTTTATGGATCTTAAAGTGCGCGGGCAGGGTGAAGAGAAACTCCACCAGTTGATGATCCAGGTAGGGCAGGCGCACCTCGATGCTGTGCGCCATGCTGTTGCGATCGGCCAGGCGCAGCAACTCCTCCAGCCCATAGGTAAAGGTGTTGAAATGGAGTGCCCCATTCAGGTCAAAATGCGCAGGGGTACTGTAGTAAAAGTGATTTCGGGCGGCGGCGGTAAACTCCGGGTCCAGGTCCGGGTGGCGGGCCGCTGTTTTGGCCTTATGGCTTTGAAGCATAGAGGCGGCAAAGTGCGGAAAGAGCGCCGCTGCTTTGCCTTTTACACCAAAGGACTCCTTTACCCCAAGAGCCTGTGCCGCCTTCAGTTCGCTGCTGCCGGCGAGCCGCCCGGCACGGTACAGCTCCTGCCAGTACCATTTATAATACTTATGGTAGCCTCCCAGGGTTTCGTCGGCGCCCTGTCCGTCCAGCAGCACGGTCACTCCCAGCCGGCGGGCTTCCTCATACACCTTGTACTGCGCCAGCGAGGAGGCCGACGAAAAAGGTTCTTCCTGGGCCCTGGCCACCCTTTCTACCAGTCCGGGCACTTCCTCTTTACTGATCTTCACTACGTGGTGTTCCAGACCATATTGGCTGGCCACCATGGAGGCAAAGGCCAGCTCATCGCGCGCAAAGCCGGGAAAGGAAGCCGTAAAGCATTTGTGGGTATAGTGCTGGGCCGCCACCTGGTCGCAAAAGGCTACCAAGGCCGAGCTATCCAGTCCCCCGCTGAGGCTGGTGCCGATGGGTACATCGGAGCGCAAGCGGCGGGAAACGGAGGTAGTTAACAGGTGCATGAATTGGTCGACCGCTTCTTTTTCCCCGATGCTTTCCTTTACTTCCGGGTACACCTGCCAGTATTTTTCAATGACCAGTTGCTGACGGGCAGGGGTATACACCATAAAAGAAGCAGGGGGCAGCTTTTGCACTCCTTCGTAAAACGTCTCGGCCGGGTCAAAGGGATTGGCCGTATAGCCGATCGTAAGAAAGTTATAGAGCAGGCGGTGGTTTACTTCCCGAGGCACACCCATAGGCCACAGGGCTTTCATTTCCGAGGCAAAAAGCAGTTGTCCTCGTTCGTAATGATAAAACAAGGGCTTTTCGCCAAAGCGGTCACGGGCGATGAAGAGCTCGCACGCCTCCTCGTCCCAGATGGCCAGGGCAAACATGCCGTCGAAGCGCTGGAGGCAATCCCGTCCCCAGGTAGCATAGGCTGCCAGCACCACCTCAGTATCCGAGGAAGTAGAAAATGCGTGCCCTTTCCCGGCCAGATCTTCCCTTAATTCAATATAATTATACAGCTCGCCATTGTACACCAGGTGGTAGCGATTCCGGTAGTGCATGGGCTGGGCGGCCCCTTCACTGGGGTCTATTATACAGAGCCGGCGGTGGCCCAGGGCAGCCGAGCCTTCTTTATTGATATAGTACCCCTCCCCTTCCGGGCCGCGGTGCACCAGGGTACGGGTAGCTTCCTGCAGCCGCGCCAGGCTGACCAGACCTTCACTCCTTATTATGCCGGCAATACCACACATATAATAGGAAAAGTTAGGAAACCTTTATAGGAAGACGGGCCATCACATCGTCCCAGGCAATGATCAGGTCGGCTCCAGAAGACGTGCGCTGGAACACCATGGTAAAGTCTTCTATATTCTGTTCGGTGGGCTGTACCGGGATGGTAAAGCGGTGCACATCCTTGGTGCTATCCTGCTTCAGGCCCCAGGTAAAGGTGTTGTTGTTCAGCACGATGGTCCATTCTTTTTCCTGGGGTACGGCGTACATCGTGTATCGTCCTTCAGCCACGCGCTTGCCCTGTACCGTCACCGGGCGAAAGAACTCGATCTCCGTGGCTTCGTTGGCTCCCAGGCGCCAGGGCTCACCGTATTTGAGCAGCCCCCCGAAAATCTTGCGTCCCTGGCGGTGCGGGCGGCTGTAGATCACGCGTGCTACCGGGGGATTGGATATACCACGGGTCATTTTCAATACCGGGTAGTCGGCCGGGAAGTAGCTGATGTCCATAGGAGAGATATCCCGGTCGATAAAGGGATTGGCAGGTGCCTTCCGGATCAGGTTAGAGTCCTTGCGTACAGGGGGATTGGTTGCGGCCGGCTGATGCTCTTCCTCGTTACAAGATGCCAGAAGCAAGAGCAGCGAAAGGGCCATGAAACATTTCATGCCGAAAAATTACATTATTTCCAAACTATTAGGCAGTTTTCCCTCTCTTCAGCTTCTTAAATCCTCTTCTTCTGCGCTTATTCTTTTATTTGAGGCTAATGGGTAAAGAGACCTGCAGGTTCTCCCAGGCCATGATCAGTTCGGCACCGCTGCCGGCTTTATCAAAATACATCGAGAACGGCTCCACCATGTTGCTGGTCTTCTGCACCGGCAGGTTCACGCGCACCACATCCTTCTTCTCATCGTATTTGAATGCCCCCCAGATGTCGGTCTCCTTGTTCAGGATAACGGTCCATCCGGCGGGAGAAACAATAGCGTAGAGAGTATACTTGCCTTTGGGCACCTTTTTATTGGCAATCTTTACGTCTTTGAAAAACTCGATCTCCGTAGCCTCGTTGGCGCCCAGGCGCCACACGGTGTTATACTCCACCAGCTCACCAAATACCGTACGGTTGTTCTTTTGCGGACGGCTGTAGATCACGCGGGCCACCAGCGGCTCGGTAGCTTTGTCCTGGATCTTTAATACGGGATAGTTGGCCGGGTAATAAGCCATATCCATAGGCGAGCGATCCAGTGCGGGCACTTTGCTGCCGTTACTTTGCGCCTGCACTGCGGACAGGGTGGTTGTGGACAAGAGTAGAAGGAGGAGTTTTTTCATGGCTATAGAATTGTGGCAAAAATAATTCTCCTTTTCCAAGAAAACGTTGCCATTCCTTAAAGCAGCATACCCAGCTCCCCTTTTGCATGGTTTTTAACATCTTCTATAAATTCGTTATAGCATTGCTGCAGGAAGCTATAGTGCTCGTTAAACAAGGCAAAGGCAGGAGCCGAATCCGACAGGTAAGCCGCCCGCCTAACCAGTCCCTTCAGGCTGCGCTCGATGCCAAGCCGGTATTGGTAGTTGTAAAGCCAGTTCTGGGTTTTCATATAAGGCAGCATCACCACGAAACGCTCGGGCAGTTGCACGGTATACTCTTCCAGCACCGCGTAAGTCTGCTCTGAAAACAGCATCAGCGGGTGGGCTTCATTAAAAATAGCAGGATCGTTGGCAAGGAAGTGATCGTAGAGTACATCCATGATGGCCCCGCTATACCGGCGGTAGTAAGGACGGAAAATCTCCATTGCCTTCCGGGTGGCAGGATGGTCATCGGTGAAAGTATCGATGCGGCGGTGCAACTGTATGCCCACCTGTATTAACCGCTCATACCGGAATTGCGCCTTTCCTTTCACGAAATCCGAGATCATATTTCCCACCAGTACGGGGGGGTGGTTATACGACAAGTAGGCATGTGCGAGATAATTCATCATTTAAAATTATCAATTCATCCGCCGTTAACAATCAGGCAACCCTGTGTTAAGATGCTTAACAGTGCCCTCCACACGTCACAATTCACTTGTAAAGGGGTGTAACCAAATCTAGCTTTGTA
>DASWYM010000413.1:0-5801 GCA_036404975.1 Chitinophagaceae bacterium | reverse complement strand
GAGTAGATGTGCAGATGTGCAGATGAAGAAAACACCCAGCCCGCAGCCGCTTCAACGGAAAGCCGGCCCCAGCAGGGCCACAGGTCGGTAGCAGGCCACGAGGAAAAAGGAACCTTACCCCGGATGGGGCAACACTTTACGCGCGCAGCTGGCTGTAAACAATGCCGGTGAATAAAAGACTCCGAGCCCCGTCAGGGGCTCCTGCTTTGTAGCAAGGATGATGAAGAAGGGACCCCTGCTCCGCTAGGAGCAGTTCCGTACGCCCCTCACTTCCTGTCAGACGCTCTGTGCAGGAAGGCTCTATGCCGCGAAGCGGCTACCTGTTTGTAGAAAACGGAATAATAGAGGAAAACATGCGCCGTAGGTGCTACCTGTAAATTATAGGACTTTATCCTACCTGTAGAGCATTGTCAATATTCCTGCTCCTGCTGGAAAAACCCTGATGCCTTACAGGTACCCCCTGACGGGGGATCTTCTCTTTTCGTGATTGGCTCCTACAAACAGGTACCCCCTCCGGGGGATTGGTCCCGTTTGGTTCCGCGTCACCTGCCCGGGCATAAAAAAGCACCGCTTGCAGCAGCGGTGCCTTAGTTAACCTTCAACCATTCTTTTACGGCAGATCATATTTCCCCGGATCTTCGCGGGGTGCAGCACATGAAAAAGACAATACTAAGACCCCAAAACGTTGCACCGGTTTAATAGGAATCTTTAAATCTATAGGGCTCAACTCCTTACAGCAGACCCTCACCCGCAGGAAAATCACCTGCCAAGGCTGCTGTGGGCAGGGTCTCCCCTTCAGGGGCCGGGGGTGTGGGGGTAGCGTAGTCCAGCCGGAACGACTGCCTGTGGTAGCGCGAAGGGCCCCACTTTTCCAGGGCCACCTGGTGCTCCCGGGTGCCGTAGCCCTTGTTCTGTGCCCAGTTGTAGCGGGGATACTTCTTGTGGAGCTCCATCATATAATCGTCGCGGTAGGTCTTGGCCAGGATGGAAGCGGCAGCTATGGAAGCATACAGCCCGTCGCCCTGCACGATGCACTGGTGGGGGATCTTTTTATAGGGAGTAAAGCGGTTGCCATCGATGAGCAGCAGGCCCGGCGGCACGCACAGCTTTTTAACGGCCAGGTGCATGCTTTTGAACGAAGCCCTCAGGATGTTGATCTTGTCGATCTGCTTATTGCAGAGGCTGGCCACTCCAAATGCTAGGGCCTTCTCCTCGATGAGGAGGCGCAGCTCGTAGCGGTCCTTCTCGCTCAGCTGCTTGGAGTCGTTGAGCAGGGGGTGGTAGAAATCGCGCGGCAGGATAACGGCCGCCGCAAACACCGGTCCGGCCAGGCACCCGCGGCCGGCTTCGTCGCACCCGGCTTCCAACAGATCTTCCTGGTAATAAGGCTTGAGCAATGGGTTGGTCTTTTGCCAAAAATAAGAAGGGATTAGGGATTAGGGACTCGGGATTAGGAGAAGTTTAGGGTTTCAGCCTGTGGGGGCAGCAATACCGGGGTTCAATATCTCCCAAAAGAAAAGAGGCCTTCCTACCGGAGGCCTCCAATGACTTACTGACCTAATGACCCAATGACTCTCTTTCACGCCTCCGTGTAGTGCCATTCGCCCGCGCCTTCCCTGATCACCTCCGGCTCTCCCTTCGAATAATCAACAATGGTCGACGGCACCGTGCCGCCATTGCCCCCATCGATCACCAGGTCCACCAGCTTACTAAAGCGGTCCTGGATGTTTTCGGGGTCGGTGTACTCCTCCACGTACTCGCCGGGCAGCGAAGCGCTCAGGATGGGGTTGCCTAGCTCTTTTACGATGGTGCGGGCAATAAGGTTGTCGGGCACCCGTATACCCACCGTATCCCGTTTCGACTTCAGGATCTTCGGCACCTGGCGGCTCGCCTCCAGAATAAAGGTGTAGGGCCCCGGCAGGTACTGCTTCAGCGTGCGGTACACCGGGGTGTCGAGCTGTTTGGCATAGTGGCTCAGGTCGCTCAGGTCGTAGCACACAAAGGAGAGCTGTGCCTTCTGCGGGTCTACGCCCTTGATGCGGCAGATGCGCTCTACGGCCTTGTGCTGGGTGATGTCGCAGCCCAGCCCGTAGATCGTGTCGGTAGGGTAGATGATGACCCCGCCATTCCGCAGCACGTCGACCACCTGGCGGATGAGCCGGGGCTGCGGATTGTCGGGGTGAATGTGTATGAGCATATCTTGTTCTTGCTTCAAAGTTCCGAAAATTGGGCGACTCGCTACCGGGCATCCATGCTGCCGGCCCTCACTGCGTTTATTGCTTCGGTTTCGGGCACGGCCCCGGGCACGTCCGGTCCCTGCAAAATCGACTGGATAATGCGCAGCGATACGATCGCTCTGCGCGGGCGTTCCGCCACCTCGTAATAAAGGTCTTTGAGGCCCCGCTCCAGCAGGTAGATCTGTAATACCACCTCGAAGTCGTCCCCGTCTTCGGGCACCAGCTTGCTGCCGCGCACCGCCTCCAGGTAAGCCTTCATGAAGAACATGCTGGCGTAGTGGGCCCACAGGTCCACGTACGGGATGAGGCTGGGTATCCTTTCGGCGGGGATGTCGTGGTTCTGGAACAAGCCGTCATAAGCCGCAAAGTAGAACGAGCGCACCATGCCCGCCACGTCGCGCAGGGGCGAGCGCTTCAGGCGCCGCTCGCTGAAGGGGCGGAACGAGTTGCCGCTAAAGTCCTTGATGGCCACGTCCCTGCCGGTGAGCAGCACCTGCCCCAGGTTGTAGTTGCCATGGATGCGCGTCTTGATGATGTTCAGCTTTTTGGAGTAGATGCGCTTGAACAGGTTGAGCAGTTCGCTGCGACGTCCCAGCAGGTCTTCTGCCAGGGGTCTTGCCGGCGAGGGCAGGTTGTTCAGGTGCTGCCCTACCTTCTGCAGGGTTTCGCGCACCTGCGCCTGCATGGAGGAGAACAGCGATCGCTGGTAGTGCAGCGAGAACTCCTCGGGGGCAAAGTCCTTCGTGGTGCCCGAGGCCAGCGCCAGGTGCAGCTGCGCGGTGCGGGTGCCCATCAGCT
This sequence comes from Chitinophagaceae bacterium, assembly GCA_036404975.1. Classification (GTDB taxonomy): domain Bacteria; phylum Bacteroidota; class Bacteroidia; order Chitinophagales; family Chitinophagaceae; genus Flavisolibacter. The sequence continues at coordinate 2,766 of DASWYM010000413.1, read as the reverse complement.
GGGCATGGTCGGCGCCGCGCGCACCCAGGATCAGTTTGAGCGGCTCGGGCAGCTCTTCATAGCCCACCGGGTGGGTGAGGGTGCCGTAGTAGGCCATCTGCTCCAGCTCCTGCGGGCTGCGGGCCATGATGCGGTCGAAGTAGTTGTGCATGCGCTCGCGCATATAGGTATAGCCATCGCCGTGGTTCTCCACCAGTTCCTGCATCAGGCCGAGCACAATGGTTTCGTTGCCCGTATTCCATTCAATGGAGCCCAGGAATTTGGGCACGTAAGGAAAGTGCACGTGATCGGAAAGCATCTGCGACAGCTCCACATCGGGGTTGCTGCCGCGGTCCACCTTGCGGTAGGCCTTCAGGTAAAACGCGCTGTCGTAGGCCACGGAGGTGTGCACCCCGTCCTGGTGAATACGCGACCGGCCGTCCTCCCCGCCCTGGCTGTAGGCGGTCACTTCTTCGTGGGCACGGAACTCCAGCGTGCCGCCATTGGTCTTTATGCGGTCGTTGGCCGCCAGGCGGTCGAGCACCCACTGCTGGTAGGGATTGATATAGAGGGCATCGCACAGCACCCCCTCTACGCCGCCCAGGGCCAGGTTGGCAATAATAGACTGCGGGCAGGTCTCAGCCAGGTACTTGGGCAGCTTGCGGCTGCCAAAGAGCACGGGCAGCTGGTAGAGCTCCGGCAGGCCGCTTTCGTAGATCACTTCCAGCAGCCATATGGAGCAGGCACCTTCAGGCAGCTGAATGGGAGCCTGCTCCATAATGTTCACGGTGTGCACTTTGCGTTCCCTGCCCATAAACCAGCGGGCGGAGGCGAGGTAGTGGGGCAGCACCTCGCTTTCCAGCTGCTGGCGCAGGGCAGGGGTCAGCAGGTCTTCCCATTTGTCGGCCTGCAGCTGCGGCAGTGCCGAACGCTCATCAACCCCCACGTGCGCCTTCTGCAGTTCGAACCATTGGTAGGAGTGGGGACTGAGCGTAAAGAAATAAGAGCTGTCTTCCTTGATGGCCGGGAAGCGGTTCTTGCTGAACACTTCCACCGGCACATAGCCTTTAAAGTCGATCAGGTCTATTTCGGCCGGCTGCGAGTATTTCGACAGGTTCACGACGATCAGCAACACCTGCTCCTGGTACGTGCGCGTAAAGGCCAGCACCTTGGGATTGTCGACGTTGAGGAACTTCATGTCGCCGCGGCTGAAGGCCTTGTAGCGCTTGCGGATGTTGATGATGCGCTTCATGAACCAGAACAGCGAGGAGGTGTTGGAGCGCTGGGTTTCCACGTTCACCGACTCGTAGTGGTACTCGGGGTCCATAATCACCGGCAGGTAGAGCTTCTGCGGGTTGGTGATCGAAAAGCCCGCGTTGCGGTCGGGCGACCACTGCATGGGGGTACGCACCCCGTCGCGGTCGCCGAGGTAGAAGTTGTCGCCCATGCCGATCTCGTCGCCGTAGTACACCACGGGGGTGCCGGGCAGGGAGAAGAGCAGCGAGTTGAGCAGCTCGATCTTGCGGCGGTTGTTATCGAGCAGGGGCGCCAGGCGGTGGCGGATACCCAGGTTGATGCGCGCCTTGGGGTCCTTGGCGTACACCTTGTACATGTAGTCGCGCTCCTCGTCGGTCACCATCTCCAGGGTGAGCTCGTCGTGGTTGCGCAGGAACATGGCCCACTGGCAGGTCTCCGGGATGTCGGGTGTCTGGTCGAAAATATCGGTGATGGGGTAGCGGTCCTCCATCTGCAGGGCCATGAACATGCGGGGCATGGCCGGGAAGTGGTAATTCATGTGGCACTCGTCGCCCTCGCCGAAGTAGGCCGCCGAGTCCTCGGGCCACATGTTGGCCTCGGCCAGGAACAGGGTGCCAGGGAAATTATCGTCGAGGTGCTTGCGCAGCTTTTTGAGGAAGGCATGGGTCTCGGGCAGGTTTTCGCCGTTGGTGCCTTCGCGCTCGAAGAGGTAGGGCACGGCATCGAGGCGGAAGCCGTCCACCCCCATCGCGCACCAGTAGTCGAGCACCTTGAACACTTCTTCCTGCACCAGCGGGCTATCGTAGTTCAGGTCGGGCTGGTGGTGGAAAAAGCGGTGCCAGTAGTACTGCTGGGCCACGGGGTCCCAGGTCCAGTTGGAGCCTTCAAAGTCCTGGAAGATGATGCGCACGTCCTTGTATTTATTGGGGTCATCGCTCCATACATAGAAGTCGCGCTCGGGCGAACCGATGGGAGCCCGCCGCGCCCGCTGGAACCAGGGGTGCTGGTCCGACGTGTGGTTAATCACCAGTTCGGTAATCACCTTCAGGTTGCGTTTATGGGCCTCCTCAAGGAGTTGCTTGAACTGCTCGATGGTGCCATAGGAGGGGTTGATGCTGTAATAGTCGGCAATATCGTAGCCGTCGTCCTTCAGGGGCGAGGGGTAGAAGGGGAGCAGCCAGATGGCCGTCACGCCCAGTTCCTGCAGGTAGTCGAGCTTTTCGAGCAGGCCGCCGAAATCGCCGATGCCGTCGCCGCTGCTGTCCTTAAAGGCCTTAATGTGGAGTTCATAAATGATCGCGTCTTTATACCAGTGGAGCTTATCGTCCAGTGCCGTTGTGCTTTTCGCCATGATGCCTATGCTGTTTTAGTCGTTAAATGTAGTGTGCGGGAGCGAAGCCGGCCGTCCAACTCTGCTATACACGTTTTTTCTTCCCGCAGCAATTGTACCAATGCTAAAAATCCGTGCCCGGGGAGGGAAAGCTGCGAGCTATGAGCTACGAGCTTCGAGCTTTGACCGTCTACAGCACC
>DASWYM010000412.1:0-8253 GCA_036404975.1 Chitinophagaceae bacterium | reverse complement strand
CGATGCCTGTGGCGACAAGAACCTCTTTCCCCTGGGCAGCATCAGTTACGCACGCAAAACACCCGGAAAACTAACCTATGCAGCGGGCATCTTTACCCAGGGAGGAATGGGCGCCGACTTCAGCCTGAACCATACCTTATACAAGGATGCGTCCCTCAATTTTGTGCCACAGCCCTATCATTCCAAGTTTGCAGTGGTGCAGGGTGGCGGCTCTCTCTCCTACCAATTGAACAAGCAACTGGCCATCGGTGCTACGGCCAACCTGGTCTACGGGCAGGTAGAGTTCCAGATGCCCATGAGCATGCCGCCCTCCATGCTGGGCGGTGTTATTAACCCCAGTACAGGCATGACTTTCGGTAACCTCTTTGGCGGAGGCTACGAATCGGGCGGCCTTGGTTACACCGAACTGGTCGCTTCTGCCAATATGAACACACTGAAAGCCTTGGGCTTTAACGGCAAGATCGGATTGGCCTATAAACCCAGCGACAAGTTTTCTTTGGGAATCAACTACACCCTCCCGGTGGATCTTACCTATAAGAACGGCAAGGCCCAGATGGACATGACCTACCAGATGGATAATGCCTTCGGCAAAGTAGTCGCCGGCATCCTGCAGCAGTATCCCAATACCCCTCTCCCGCAGGCCCAGCAAATGGCCCAGGGCATGTTTGCCAATATGGATATCGACCTTACCAGGGGAGCAAGCGACCAGTACGATGCAGAGGCCCGGTTCGGCTTGCCGCAATCTATTGCCGCAGGCTTATTCTTCGCCCCCACCCCTAAGCTCCGCCTGGCCCTCGATGGCGAATGGATCAACTGGGAAAAAGCCTTCGACCAAATGGATATTACCCTGACCGGTGGCACCAACCCCAACATCAACCGGATGATGGGCACACAGGGATCCATCTCCATGGCGTTCCCAATGTATTGGGAAAATACTGTAGTGATCAGGAGCGGAGCCGAATACGATGCTACCAGGAGCCTCACTCTAAGGGCCGGCTATGCCTATGGCAGCAACCCCGTTCCGGCAACCACGGTCTTCCCGGTATTTCCTGCTATCGTCACCGACCACCTGACGGCGGGTATTTCTGTAAAGCTGCCCAGGGGCCTGGTGCTGAACGGAGCCTATGAATACGCTTTCCAGAACGATCAAAAAGCATCGGCCAATAGCCTGGTGGCCGACGAATATAACAACAGTACTTCCAGCCTGGAAAACCATATATTCCATGTATCGCTCTCCTGGTTATTAAAGAAATAACCGGAGCACACCAGCAGCAGTTGTTCCGGTGTAGTGCCTGCTCACCCCTGAGCAGGCACTGTTGTTTTCCTTACGGCCAGTGCCCGCCGCCCATTAACTTTACACCCATGAATACGATTCAATGGGGAATCATCGGTTGCGGTGATGTCACCGAGGTAAAGAGCGGCCCTGCGTTTAATAAGGTGCCCGATTCTAAGCTGGTAGCCGTTATGCGCCGTAACGAAGCCAAGGTAAAGGACTATGCGCAGCGTCATGCTGTGCCGAAGTGGTATACCAACGCCGACGACATGATAGCCGACCCGGACGTAAATGCCATCTATATAGCCACCCCTCCCCTCTACCACGAAGAATACACCCTCAAAGCCTTGCAGGCTGGCAAGCCGGTGTACGTGGAGAAGCCCATGGCCCTCGATGCCGCGGCGGCAGCCCGTATGGCAGCAGCCGCACGCGAGACGGGCGTGAAGCTGTGCGTGGCCCACTACCGCCGCGAGCAGCCCCTGTTCCGCAAGGTGAAAGCCCTGCTGGAAGAAGGTGTGCTGGGAAAGATCCGCCTGGTACAACTGCACATGTGGCAACCCCACCAGTCGAAGCTCATTACCCAGACCGAAGACAACTGGCGCGTCAATCCTGCCATCTCCGGCGGCGGCTTGTTTCACGACCTTGCCCCCCATCAACTCGACCTCGTGCTTCACTTCTTCGGGAAGCCCCTGGCAGCCAGCGGCATAGCTCTTAATGCAGGCGGCTACTACGAAGCCGACGATACGGTTAGCGGCCACATGCTCCTGCCCGGCAACGTCGTATTCCAGGGCTCCTGGTCCTTTGTGCTGCCGGCCGATGAAAAGCGCGACCTCCTGCACATCATCGGCGAAAAGGGCTCGCTCTCCTTCCCCATCTTCGACCACCACGCCATCACCTGGCGCAAAGAAGGCGGTGAAGAACAGATCCTTTTCGACGCCCTCCCGCATGTGCAACAGCCCATGATCGAAAAAGTGGTGCAGTACTTCCTCGGCGCAGCCGAAAACCCCTGTCCTGCCGACGACGGCACCGAAGTGATGCGGATGATGGAGGCACTGGCGCGGCCGAAGGGTGAGTGGTGAGTAGAATTCCTACACCGTTGTCCTTAGTCTCCCGACTAAGGACCGGGACCTTCTATAATCTGCAGCCCAGGTCCCCATCGGCCACAGATCCACAATGTCAAAGAACTAAGAAGAAAGAAGCTGCAAGCCACAAGCTTCAAGCAGAGAAAACACCTGACCCCCTTTACCCTTCGCTGCCCCGTCTCCGGCGCATCTCCAACCACGCAACAGAACCCGGCTGCTCTCTCCTAATCCCTAATTCCTCCCTAAGATACACTCCCCGCTACCCCCTTTCCAAACCCCGATCCCTTTTATTCCCATCTTTTCCCATTTTATCCTATCTTTTCCTATGTTCCGTACCCGGAGGTCGCAGAAGGGCTCCCGGCCTTCCCTCATTCTCCCATTTACACATTTGCATATTTACTAATTCGCACATTCGCACATTTCCTCATTCGCTAATTAACTTCCCGGCAGCCTCGGAATCCAGATCCCTGGTTGCGGATCCTTCCCTGGGTTCTTCCAGCACCACGTGTACGCGCAGGGCCTTCAGGCCGCTGACGCCCTGCAACTCCTCCAGCTCCAGGTGCTCCGCTTCTTCCTGCACCACCCCCCGGGTGTGGAGGTAGTGAAAGTACTGCAGGTATTCGCGTTCTTCTTCAAGCCCCGAATACACCACCGCTATTTGCCCCGGTTGGGTGAGCCGCTGGCTCGTACCGCGTATTAGGGCTTTGTCGATGCGCTTTTTCACGACATCATAGCGGGCGTTGTACACACCTTCCACGTCAAACTTGCGCTCGGCGGTATGAAACGAAATGGAGAGCGGGTCACTGTACACCAGCACCAGTTGTGTGGTGTTCAGGCGAATGGGTAACTGGGGCGAGAGGAGGTGCATCTCTTTGGCAATGCGCACAAGGAAGCTCAGTTGCCACAGCCTCAGGTTCTGAAGGTGCAGCTGGTTAAAAGGTTTGCCGGGTGCGATAGACTGGCCCATGTAAATATTGAACTCCACGCCATCGGTAAGGTAGCGCTCGAAGTAATGGGGGTAAGCTGCCTGGATGCCTGCCTGTTCTTCTTCCAGCAGGTGGGCAATATGAAGGTTGATGCGGTTGATGCTTTCCTCGTAGAGTTTCTGCTGCTTTTTTATGGTGAGGGTATCCGAATCCAGCGCGGCAAAATAGTCATCAATATCCTGCCGGCAGGCGGGCGCCACATCTTTTAGCTGTCGCAGCATGCGGGCCGCTTCAAATTTAAGAAATGTGTAGACCGCCTGCTCGTCGTTGATAAAGAGGTAATCGCGGATGATCTGTTCCTGCTCTTCGGTTTTCAGGAGCAGCTGGTCCAGCAGCGGGAAGGAGACACACTCTTTGGCTTTTTGAAGAATCGTGCGGATCCATTGTAGCTGGTGCCGCATATCCTGCTGTACGGCCTTGTTGCGTTCACCCGATGAGTTGCGGATGTCGGCCGAGCCATAGAGGGGATAGACATGGAGAAAAACAATGTCTTCCATCTGCGGCTGCGCACCGGTCTGCTGCTGGTACAGGTAGTTGAGGGCGGCTTCGTTGAAGCGCCACTCTACCGAGGGCTCTATGGCCGTGAAATGATCCATCACCAACCGGTTCACTTTGTTCTGCAGGTAAGCCCGGCACTTGCGCAGCGAGGCTTCCAGCAGCTGGGTGACCGCATGCACCTGGGCCATCATCTTATGGCTGGGCACCTCCTTTTGGGGCAGGTATATTTCGAGGCAGCCGATGGTGGTTCCTTCGTAGTCCAGGGCTGAAAACAGGGCACTCTGACTGTTGCTTTTTTTAAGAAATGCATCCAGTACATCACCCCTGCCCGTGTTCCTGCTCCAGGTGTTATGTCGGGCACCGGCAAAGTGCTCCAGCAGCAGCCCGCATATCGCTTCCCGCTCTTCCGGGTTCTTAATTTCGTGCAGGAGGGCTCCCCGCAGTTGGGGCGCCACCAGGCTTAGCTGCCCGTCCTTCTTAAACGTACACACGCCCAGTTCCAATCCCTGGCACTGCAACAGGTATTGTACCTGTTCTTTAAAACGGTCAAAGATGCCGGGTTGCTCCCACGCGGCTTCATCCTGCAAAAGGTCGCGCAACCTGTCCAGGGTTTCCCGCTCGGTGACCTCCTCCATGTGCAGGAGAATAAGGCCGTCAAAGATGAACTCTTCCAGCGGCAGTATATCCCTGAGCTGCGGCAACCGGCCGAGATCCTCCACTCCGTGGCAGTTTAGCAGGATAGAGGGCGGCAATTCCGGGGGCGTGATGGAAGTGCTGAGGGTGATAAACTGCGGGTCCCAGGTGAGCTCGAAATAGTTGTAGATGTCCTGGGCCGGGTCGGGGTAGGCACAGATAAAGGAAAGCCCCCCGTGCAGGTCCATCCCGTAATACTGCTTCAGGATCAGCTTGTAGGCGAGGTCCACTTCCGCCCTGCGGATATTCTCTTCCACCTGGGGGTCCAGCGGGAGTACGTAGTTGTGCTCCTTCATGAATAAGTGGCGGAAGGGGGCGGAGGCAAAGACCACGCGGTTGGAGAAGGGCACGGCCGCTGCGCCCAGGTCCTGTCCCAGGCTGAGGGTGGGCGGAAAGATGGTGTGCAGGGCGTCGGCTACCAGGTCCTCGTAATCCTGCAGCAGCGAATAGTCATCTATGGGCTGGAGCAATTCGGGGTGGGCCCGGAAACGCCGCGCCATGACGGCACAGGTGTGAGCACCCGTATCGTTTTGTACCACCTGCTCCCAGGCAGCCAGCAGCGGGGCAAACGAAAGCCGGCTGCGGAAGGAAGGCGTGGGTTGGTAAAGGCTGGCCGTCATACTAAAGGAGTTAAGACCTCTCTGGGCCTGCGCGACAGGGGTGCTACTCTAAATTTACTCAATATCTGTGGATTTACAGGAATGGTAACAGAAGGGGGGAGAAGGTGATTAGCTTTGTCTTCCAATCACTGCATATGAACCCTTCAACCATACCTGCTGTCCTGATGGGCGCCTTGGCGGTCCTTTGCCTGGTCATTTTTTTCGTTGGCTTCCGCAAGGCGGCCGTCCGCAGCGAAGGCCCTGCCAGGGGTGGCCGGCTGACCCTTTTCGCGTCAGTCATTGCCCTGGCCTGGGTGAGCCTCATAGGTGTGCTGGCCGTAAACGGCTTTTTCGAAGACGTCACCCAACTGCCACCCCGCCCTGTAGTGGCCATGTTGGCCTGGCTGCCCGTGGTGATTGCCTTAACGTACACCAAGGCCTTCCGGCGCCTGGCGCTCGCTGCGCCGCCCCAGTGGATCATTTATTTCCAGAGCTTCCGCATAGCGGTGGAGCTCCTGCTCTTCCAGGCCTTTGTGCGCGGGGTGATGCCCGTGCAGATGACCTTCGAAGGGCGCAACTTCGATATAGTGGCAGGAGTACTGGCATTGGCTGTTGGATACGGGGTGGCAAAGCGATCCCGTAACTGGCGGACTTTTGCCACTTTATACAATATCCTTGGTCTTGCATTGCTGGTCAACGTGTTGATCATCGCACTTCTGTCGATGCCTACACCCCTGCGCTATTTCCTGAACGATCCCGCTATTACCATTGTGGGGCAATTCCCCTTTATTTACCTGCCTACCGTGCTGGTGGTTCTCGCTTATAGCTTTCATATTCTGTCGCTGAGACAACTCTACCTGTTACGGAAAAACGAAGAAGCGGGCAACGGTGATAAAGCTCCAGGCCGGGAGCGGGTCATACAAGTACAAACGAACGTAAAAAAGCTGCAGTAAGGCCCGGAAAAGGAGCGGTCATGAAATAAATAAAGGCAGTACGCAGGTACTGCCTTCGTCTTACATAGGTACCCTAGTTATAGCTAGTTCACCTTTTCAGAAACTCTTTGCTGATATGATTACGGGTTATGCAGAAAGTTACAAAACGGTCCCGGATTTTACAAGTGTTCTGCGGCTTTTGTAAAAGGAATCTTTATTAAATCTTTAAACTAAGGGAACGGAGTAAAACATATCGGGAATTCCCATTATTTTGTTCCTGTTATATACCACCTGCTATGGCCTCTTTAATTCAAATGTTCTGCCCCGATTGTGATTACACCAGCGACATCCTGCGCTTCGGGCCTACCTGGAGCGACCAGCGCAACCTGGGCCCTGCTTTCGACTCCGAAAGCCTCCAGGTGGTGGAAGTGGACTACGACACCCACGAGGACACGCGCGTGGTGCCCTACACCAACAGGCAATTGCAACGAAAAGCTGCTGACGCTGCCCATGATGATATCACTTTGTACTCCGCCGCCCTGGGCCGCCAGTACGCCTTGAAAAAGAACCACAACTTCTGCCCGGGCTGCAACAGCTATACCCTCAAGATCGATGTCTTTGGCATCGCCGACTGACCTGGTCAATCTCCGTCTCACGTTTCACTTCTAACACCGGAAGCCGTCGGCGGGGACGCCTCCGGAGCCCTGCGTACAGCGTACCGCGTCTCCACATAGAAGATCGGTGATCCTCAGTCCCTCCAAATTCACAATTATCAAATTGGCTCATTGTTCTCCTGAATTACAACTTTGGGGATCCGTAAGCCGCCGAGTCCTGGCGCCCCCGATAGCTACCGGGACTAAGAACTGCGCCAGGACTCGGCGGTAAAGGGTTGGAGAGGGCATATAGCGTGTAGCATACAGCCTTCCCTCTCTTCTGGCAGCTGAAAACTATCAGCTAGCAGCTCGTAGCTCGCAGCTTCTTATCTCTTCGCCCTCTCATACTGCACCGGCCACGCAATATCGGCGCCAAGTTCCCTGGCCGCCCTTAAGGGGAAGTGCGGGTCTCGCAGCAGCTGCCGCGCCAGCAACACGACGTCGGCCCTGCCTTGGGCTATGATCGCTTCGCATTCCTGCGGCGTGGTGATCAGTCCAACCGCCCCGGTCATAATGCCGGCTTCAGTGCGCACCTGCTCTGCAAAGGGCGTCTGGTACAGGGGGCCAACAGGGATCTTTACACCCGGTACGTTACCACCGCTGGAACAGTCGATAAGGTCCACACCGTTCGCCTTTAGCAGGCGGGCCAGCCGCACGGAGTCCTCAAGGGTCCAGCCGCCCTCCACCCAGTCGGTGGCCGAGATGCGGACCCACAGGGGGTAGTTCTCCGGCCATACTTCCTGTACCGCGGCTGTCACTTCCAGCAGCAGGCGCACGCGGTTCTCGAACGAGCCGCCGTACTCATCACGACGACTGTTCGACAGGGGCGAGTAAAACTCGTGGAGCAGGTATCCGTGCGCCCCATGGATTTCTGCTACCTTGAAGCCGGCTTCCAATGCCCGTGCCGCGGCTGCCCTGAAATCGTCGATCACTTTCCTGATACCGGTCTTATCCAGCGCCGCGGGGGCTGGCACACCTTCCTTAAAAGGGAAAGGGCTTGGGCCCACCGTTTGCCAGGCGCCCTCTTCAGGGCCTAGCGGATGGCCCCCTTTCCAGGGCGAGTGGTGGCTGGCCTTGCGTCCTGCGTGGGCCAGCTGGATGCCCGGCACGGAGCCCTGGCTTTCTATAAAAGCTGTGATGCGTTTCAGCATGTCTATATGCTCATCCTTCCAGAGCCCGAGATCGTCGGGGGTGATCCGGGCCTCCGGCGACACGGCCGTGGCCTCCGAGAGAATCAGGGCGGCCCCGCCCATGGCCCGGCTGCCCAGGTGCACCAGGTGCCAGTCGGCAGCAAATCCATCCACGCTCGAGTACTCGCACATGGGCGACACCACGATCCGGTTCTTCAGTTCTATGTCCTTGATCTTCAACGGTTCAAATAACTTAGCCATAATCCTTCCAATAAGTCCGAAAGGTAGTAAAGAAGCTCCAAGCCACAAGCTGCAAGCTCCAAGCCGGACATTCAACTGGTTCCAGCCTAATCCCTAATTCCTAATCCCTAATTCCTATCCCGATAGCTATCGGGACCTAATCCCTC